>JAOUJL010000235.1 GCA_029883255.1 Candidatus Bathyarchaeota archaeon
AACGGTGAACTTGAAGCGTCCAGATGAGACGTTGGGAGTGGAGGTTAGGAATGATCAGGCGTTTGTGTATTCGATGGTGGTGGAGGGAGCTGGCGGCTTGCCGTTGGGCACCCAACCCAGAGTGGTGTGCCTATTAAGTGGAGGAATAGACTCTCCGGTGGCGTGCTGGTTGGTCATGAAGAGAGGATGCCCTATTGTGCCTCTGTACTTCGATAACGCGCCGTTTACAGACGAGAGCACAACCGAACGGGCGATGAACGTGGCTAAGGTGCTGTCTGAATGGGCAATCGGGTTTCCAAGAAGAGTGTACGTGACGCTGAACGGTCCGAACCTCGCAGAGTTTAAGGGGAAAAGGCGGTTTGAACGTTTAACGTGCATCCTCTGCAAGCGCATGATGTATCGGATTGCGGAGAAGATTGCGGACATGGTGAGGGCGGAGGGAATCGTTACCGGAGAAGCCATCGGGGAGCAAGCGAGCCAAACCCTGCAAAACCTGAGGGTGCTGAACTCAGCCGTAACCAAGTATCCGATACACCGTCCGCTACTGGGGTTCGACAAGACCGAGACAGAACAGATAGCGCGTAGAATAGGAACCTACGAGGCTTCAATCCAGAAGGCAAAGGGATGCACAGCGTTTCCGAGAAAACCTGTGACCAGAGCGAAACCTCACGAAGTGACTGAGGCAGAGAAGGCGCTGGACATAGAGGACATGGTCGAGAGATCGGTTAAATCGCTTAAAATTGTGAATCTATAGGTAAGTTTTTGGTTAAAAGATACAGAAATCGCAAGTACAATAATTGATGGGTTCAGAATCTAATACAACTTCATAAGACCACACCAAGGTTTGAAGGGAAAGACACCAGCAGAAGCTTGCGGAATCGAAGTCAAAGGAAAGAACAGGTGGATTACCCTAATCCAAAACGCAAGCCAACAAAAATGATAGTGAAGTCATTCTTGCTGACATATTTCCGTGAGGGTTTCGGCAATCTCAAGCATATGGTCTAAACCGCAAGTTATCTCAAAGTGTTTTGGGTAATCAGGGAAATCTCGGTTTTTTCCATATTCACTCACTGCTTTGTCAATCTTTCCAGATGTGTCGTAATATCCTTCAATAATTGAGAGCCTGACTCGGAAATCACGAACATCGAGCCATCGTTGAATGCGTATCGTGATTGGAGTCCATCGTTCCTTACGCAAATTGTATCTGTCGTGTAAGTGCAAGATTTTTTCTTCCATCTTGTCACCGTTCCATTCTTGCTGTTTGATTTGTTAGGTTGCACCAGATTTAAGTGGTTTGCTTCTAGTCATAAATGGCTTTACAGTATTAATGTCATCAACCGATTTTTTACAAGGCAACACATCAACCGACAACTACACAGCACCTTTTTAAACATCCATTATATCTAAGGGATGGGGAACATAGTTGGAACAGATTGAAGCAGTTCACAAGATTCTTCAATATCTTCTTGACAAAGAAGCCTTGTCTAAAGATCCATCAACCGTAGAGATGAAAAGGGAAGGTTATCCGTCAGTATATCCTTGTAGACGTGGAGGTCTAAAGCTCGATATTAGTCAAATTGATTGGGCTTTGAAAGAAGGAAAATGGTGGTTCTTGGAACCAATCAAGCAACTGAAAATCTCGGAGGTAAAGAAGGAAAAACTGTCGCAAGCGGATATTACTTTACTTAGCAGAATAGCAAAAGAGGCTAATTTCGATTTATATATGACTTTTCTTGAAATTCATCAAACATTCTAGGTTATCAACCGAAAGTTTACAGCAACCCTTCATCTTAATCCATCACCCGACTGTTAACAGCCTTTCCCATCACCCTAAGAGTTAACAGAGCCCTTGCGCATAAAACTTATTAGTTACGAGAAAACAAAAACACCAAACTCATGATTGGGGAAACTTGCATGAAAATTCTTGTGGTAGGAACTGGAGCTATTGGAATCGTAGTTGCCTCGGAGCTATCAAAAAATCCAGAAGTTGAAGAAGTAAGGGTTGCTGACATAAATCTGGGAAGAGCTGAGCAGCTTAGAGACTGGTTGAAGAGCGAGAAAGTGTCAGCGCATCGTGTTGACGCAGGCAAATCCGAGGACGTGGTGAGAGCTGCAGAAGGCGTGGACGCGATAGTCAACACGACTCTACCTAGATTCAACTTGACAGTTATGGGCACAGCTTTCACAGCAAAAGCAAACTACGTGGACCTCGCCATGTATGATTACTCTTCATTCTTGAAGCAGCTGGAACTCGACGATAAATGGAAAGAAGCTGGATTAACAGCCCTACTAAACGCTGGATCATCTCCGGGAATTACAAACGTACTTGCGGCTCACGCTGCTGACACGCTTGACCATGTGGACGAGATACGCATAAGAATCTTTGACAGCGTGGAAAGCAAGGAAATTGTTTCAACATGGTCTCCTGAGGTAATGTGGGATGATATGGCGACTGAGCCAGTAGTGTACGAAAACGGAGAACTTAATAGGGTTCCTCTCTTCAGCGGGGAGGAGATCTACAACTTTCCTGATCCTATTGGTCCGCAGACTGTTGTCTGGCATGTACATGAAGAGCCAGCGACGCTGCCGCGCTTTATTGGTAAGGGCTTAAAGTATGTGGACTTGAAGTTGGGTACTCCTGACATGCCGACAATAAAATTTGTAGTTCAGCTTGGACTTATGAGCGATGAACCATTAGATGTTAGAGGCGTTAAGATGGCTCCTCGAGACCTTTTTCTCAAGCTAATTCCGCCCACCTTGTCATTTGAAGAGGTGAAAAACAAGATTAAGGCTGGCACACTGATTGATGCACATGAGTGTTATGTAGTAGAGGTTGAGGGAGAAAAAGCGGGCAAAAAGATGGCCTATATTTTTTCCGTGCCTTTTCCAAGCCTCCGAGAAGTTCAAAAAAAGCTAT
>JAOUJL010000236.1 GCA_029883255.1 Candidatus Bathyarchaeota archaeon
GAGGCGAGGCCAACGGAAGGTACATCGACATGCGTAAGAATGTATCTTCCACCGCAAGATTGGCGGGCGGGACGGGATTTGAACCCGCGACCCCGAGCTTAGGAGGCTCGTGCCCTATCCTGGCTTGGCTACCCGCCCTGGTATTTTGAGATTTAGAGACTATTTTAGGCTTCTCTGATTTTGAGATGTTTTGTGTATCAGTTTGTGTATCTTTGTTTATCAGTTTCTTGTACTCTTCTGGTATTTTCTCATACTTGCCTAGATAACACCATTTGATCTTATTTCCGATATGATGTTCCACATACCAGTACTCGTAGGTAATTCCTTTAGACTTTGTTTGCTTCTTCCTGAGGTAAGTCACAGATTACTGACTGAGCACACATTTTTTCCACTGAACATTAGAAAATAACGCTTATAAAAATAGGTAGGGTAACACCGATGATTCCCTTGCTACTCTACTTCCTCTTTACACCAGACTTCATCATGTAAAGTCCTATAAGTATGAATACCACTGGACCCCCAATCACTGGAACTGCTTGTTCGAGCATAGTGAATCGATTAATGTATCCATCCCAGATTGCAATCATCCACAATATTCCAAAAAGAACTACTGAAGCCAGACCTAGAATAATCAAACCAATCCAAAATACAAAGGTCTTCTCACCTTCAAACACAGTGAATCACCATGATACAACTACAGGAATCCTACTAATAGGTAGAAGTTTCTTTCTTAAATCTTTAGTACAACTTGAAACAATGTATTAAACAATGAAAAAAGGGAAAGGAGGTGATATAATGATTAAGAAAAGATATTTAATGGGTCTATCTTTTGCAATAGTCTCTGTCTTACTTGGAAGTTTACTTGTCAATAACCTAACACTAGCACAAACTGGTGGTAGTGAATACGACCCTTGGATAGACTACAATGAAGATGGAATTATAGATGTTAATGACCTTTCTCCATTAGGTCAAGCATACGGCTCTTCAGGAGACCCAACAAGAGTAGTGTACATGAAGCATAGCACTGGTTGGTGGACAACAACTCATCTCCTTCTTCCAGAGTCATCTTGGGAAGTTTATAACACAACACAAGGGTACAAACAAATGACCCTCGCCATGAAATCAAATTTGACAGTGAGTATAACTATATATAAGGACTACGAAGTATTTTGGAATGGTCTTGACAGTTTCCAAAACAACAGTCCGCTGATAAGAACCTATGACGTATCAACATTTCCGTCTATAGTCATAATTGTGTCTAATCCCTCAACAACTTATGTTGCAGAGTTTGACTTCAGTATGTACATGACTGCATAATGAGTCCTTAGATTCTCTCACAATATCTGCTTGGTATATTGCAAAGAAGTAACGCAGAAAACATTAACATTAATTGAACATGAACATCAAGCAAGATGAAGTAAACAGTAGATATTATGTTGAAATTATCAGGTAAATCTCCCTTTTTCTCTTAATAATATCAGTGTGTTTTTTTGATTTTGGATAGCACAGAATTTACCAGGTAATTTAAGCAATTTTATAAGGTTGTGGATAGGTTCAGAAACATAATTGACTCCATCTCTGACGTCTTGTAGGGCTTCATAGAATGTTTGTGAAGTGATATTAGAAAAAAGAGGGTTATAGGAGAGCTTCTAATTGTTCAAGTGCTATCAATGTTCTCTCTCTAAGCTCTTTAAATGAAGGACTCCAGTAGTGTCTTACGAATATGCTCTTACTGATTCTACCCTGTAACAAATCAACCTCTTCTTTTATCAGTCCATGTCTAACCATGAATGTCCCATAGTAGTCCCTTAGTTTATTGAGTCTAATCGGTATATGATTTCTCTGGAGTTTCTTCTTAACCATTGAATAAGTCACTTTGTTTTTCTTGGCTATCACCATTATGAAGGATTTGGGAATTATTGTAATGAAGGCATTTTTGGTATTTCTAAGGAATGTTTCTTTAAATCGAAAGTGTTCTAGTGTTCCAAGTTCTTCATTATAGTACTCATCGAGTTTAGTCCTTATCAAATTAAAGGATTCTATTCCTTCACTGGGTCTTAGTCCTGAGATTATGAGAAATTTCAAGTACGTAGAGCAATCATCGTTTAAGACATTAATTGCTTTCTGGTACCATGTTAGAATGTCCTTGTTATTGCTTTTGAGGATTCTTAAGAAGGAATCAATGGAACTAGATGTACTCCATTTAATACCATAGTCCTTGATTCTGTCTTTAAACTCCCGGTAGAATCCTAAGTATTTTGATAGAGCAATCAACGATTTTAAGACGTTGTTTCGTTTATACTTACCAAAGATTTCTAATTCTGAAAGGTTGATTAGTAGCCCATGATATTTGAGAGCATAATTGAAACAAGCATTAGCCCAGCTCTTAGAGTACTTACCATCAACGTAGTTTCTGAAACCATTCCAATCTATACTAGTAAGTTTAGGAGGCTCGTGCCCTATCCCGGCTAGGCGTCGGTAGAAAGTTAATCAGCTTTCTCTACCCAAGCTCCGCCCAACACTCTGGTGAAAGAAGTAGAATTTTAGTTTATTGTTCAGAAAAGTTATTCTTCAACGAGACCATTCAAGGTTAGAGGCAAGAGGCAGAAGCCAAATGAAAAAGCTGAAGCTAGTGGTTCTTGACGTGGACGGAACCCTCATAAGAACATACAGCAGCTGGCAACATCTACACGAAAACTTAGGCACCTGGGAAAAAGGCAGAAGATACGCTGAGCAGTTCCACCGGGGAAACATCACGTACGAGGAATGGGCTCGACTGGACGCTTCCCTGTGGAAGGACCTGCCTCTGCAGCAGGTTCAGCAAATAATCGATAACATACCTTACGTGGAGGGGGCACGAGAAGTCATAACCACCCTAAGAAAAGCCGGGTTCAAGGTGGTCCTACTGAG
>JAOUJL010000237.1 GCA_029883255.1 Candidatus Bathyarchaeota archaeon
AAACGCCCATCACGCACTCTATGACCGCTGCCTTCATGCTTTTCTCTCCATTATCATACAATCGTTTCAGCACGTTATTCCTAACCTTTATCTTGCCTATTGAATAACCTTACTGCAACTGGAGAGGTACTCTATGTCGAGTCGACTTGCCATAGAAATCGCAGGGTTAAAGCTTGCTAATCCTACGATGTTGGCCTCAGGGATTCTCGGGTTGTCTGGATTGACGTTAAAAAGGGTTATTGATGCGGGTGCTGGCGCGGTGGTTACGAAGTCTGTGGGATTAGAACCGCGAGAAGGCTATCCCAACCCAACCGTGGTTCAAACTGAATGTGGATTGCTCAACGCTGTGGGGCTTCCTAACCCAGGGGTTCATTCTTTTAGTGAGGAAATACGTGAAGCTAAAGAGTTAGGTGTTCCAATAATAGTAAGCGTCTACGGCTTTTCATCTGAGGAGTTTGCTGAGGCGGCGAGGGTTGCTGTTGAAGCTGGAGCAGATGCGATAGAACTGAACGTTTCTTGCCCACACGTTGAAAAAACAGGGGCAGAAATCGGACAATCTCCACAGTTGGTAGCGGAAGTGGTGAAAAAAGTGAAAAGCAGGGTGGATAAGCCTGTTTTTGTCAAGTTGACTCCTAACGTTGCTGATATAGTTGAAGTGGCTAAAGCGGCAACTGAAGCTGGAGTAGATGCGATAACAGCTATCAACACGGTTAGGGCTATGATAATTGATGTTGAAACGACTCGGCCAATATTGGCTAACAAGGTTGGTGGGTTGTCTGGAGCCGCGATAAAGCCTATTGCGGTTAGATGTGTGTATGAGGTTTATCGTGAGGTTGATGTTCCGGTTATTGGTTGCGGTGGAATAAGCACGTGGCGAGACACTGTGGAGTTCATGTTAGCGGGGGCTTCGGCGGTTCAGATGGGAACAGCCATCGCATTCAATGGACTGGATGTGTTCAAGTCTGTTACGAAGGGGGTTGACGCGTACGTTAAAAAGAGAGGGTTCAGGAGTGTGAAAGAGATTGTCGGCCTATCTCACCGCTGTTAATCGCTTGAGAATCGTGAAAGTTCAGGAGGTCAAAGGGGAGAGCCCCACCGTTAGGACGTTCACCTTTCACGACAAGTTTTGTGCGAAAGCTGAGTCTGGGCAGTTCGTTATGGTTTGGGTTCCCGGCGTCGACGAGGTTCCCATGAGCTTGTCCACCATGCGTTCAGATGGATGTTGTTCTATAACTGTAGCTGAGGTTGGTGAAGCCACCAAGGCTCTTCATCAAAGAGAACCTGGTGAAACCCTTGGGATTCGTGGACCATACGGCAACAGTTTCAAGCTGGCAAGCGGCAATGTAATGATAGTTGGTGGAGGAACTGGATTGGCCCCACTCATACCTTTAGTAGAAAAGCTAACAGGAGTTGCTGCAAAAATTTCTTTTGTTCTTGGGGCCAAAACACATGATGAGCTTCTGTTTCTGCAGAGGATAGAGACCGTTCTCTCAAAAGTCGATGCAAGAGTTATCGCCACAACCGAGGATGGAAGCTACGGGTCAAAAGGAGTTGTCACAGATCCAGCGGGGGAAATCTTGGAGAAAGAAAAGTTTGACATGATCTATACGTGTGGCCCAGAGCAGATGATGCATAAAATGTTGATGCTGGCAGAACGATGCCGTACACCTCTTCAAGCGAGCTTAGAAAGATTGATGAGATGTGCTATCGGGCTGTGCGGAAGCTGTGTGCTAGGAAAATTCATGGTATGTAAGGATGGACCTGTCTTCTCCGACGCGCAATTGAGGGAAGTCAAAGACGAGTTCGGATGTTTCAGGAGAGGACGTACAGGGAAAAAAGTCAGCATATAATCCACTATATCTTTTGAACAAATTATACATCTAAATCTTGTTGCAGCTATTTCCGAAAGCAATTTTCTCGACAAAGAGAAGATATTAAAGATACAAGGCGAAAATTGACTAGAGTGCCTATGATGCCCGGCATATTTCTGAAACTTGATGAACATGCGCCTCACTGAGGCACTCTGCATTGTTCGTTTCTTAACCTCTCGTAGCATATCCTAATAAGTTAATGGTAAACTCTACTAACAACTCTTATTACGGATAAATTGGGCAATATCCCCCGAAGGCCAAAGCCAAGCTTAGCTTTCCGCATCTTGATATACCCTACACAGTGGGGCAGACAGAAATTAGGCCTTACGGTTGTTTACTTATGCATGCATGCGAGGATGGAATTTTGCTGACGGTCTCGCTAAAGCCATGTAGTATTTTGCACACGCGGCTATTCCGCGTATCTAGGGTAGCATTGGTTTTATTTCTTGAGTGCTTCTCTCATTCTCTTTATTGTTTCCTGTTCCTTCAGTTGCTTCTCCTGTTCTGCTTCACGCATCTGTTTAATTTGTTCGTTGTATTTCTCTATACTCTTGTTAGTAGAGTCAACCAAACCTTTAATCCATTCGACTTTACCCTTAATTTCGTCTGGTAAAGTCAACACTTCAAGTTTGTTCCCAACAACTGCCACTGGCGTGCGCGCGCTCATATAACGACTTGCTTGTAGCTCGGCTTCGAAGGCTAGTATCCAATGGTGGTCTGGAGCCGAGTCTAACTCGAGGTCAAACACATATGCCCCAGATAACAAAGCACTTTTCTCTATTTTCAATTTATCTGGGTCAACGGGCTTTAGACTAACCTTTCCTGAGAAGTATACCATTCTCACAACCCTCACAATACAGTCATGTTTTTGGTTCTGTTATAATTTTCCCTTCACCACCAATTGCCTCAAAAAGGTGATGCACGCGTGAACTTATACAACAGATGGAGAAAACTATCAATACATTAAAAGAGTGAAAGAGTGACTACTAGTGCCACGATCTTGGAGATTTTCTAGAAGTATTTTTTGTT
>JAOUJL010000238.1 GCA_029883255.1 Candidatus Bathyarchaeota archaeon
TCTTGAGCAATCTGGATTTCCTCCCTTAGCTGGCACGATAATCGTTGGAACGATAGTCTATCTGCTCTATAATCGTCTTCTCTGGGGGACCGGTGTGTCGATTCAAAGTGAGAGGTGGATGGGAACTATAGAGGTACTTTTCGTCACGCCTGCGAGTAAGATGACGATTCTTCTCGCTTCTGGGATGTCCTCTTTGGTGGAAGCTTCTTGGTGGATAGTCTGCATATTCGGCATCAGCTGGATGCTGTTTGGTGTGCAACCGAGTATAGCTAGTTGGCCAACGGTGTTGTTGTGCTTGGTGTCCACTATGGTAGCTTTATTAGCGGTTGGAGTGTTTTTCGGGGGCTTCTTTGTTTTGACCAGAGCAGCAGATCAGCTGGCTTCTGGGTTACAGGCGCCTATTCGTTTCTTCTCGGGAGTGGCTTTTCCAGTCGATGTTCTTCCTCAAACGCTTCAGCTCGTCTCCTCTGTCATACCTGTAACTTATGGCATCTTGACGTTGAGAGATTCTATTCTTTCGGGAGGGGACATCAGCACCATTTGGCTCAATATAGTAGCACTCTACGCGATGGCAGCGGTATTCCTTATTCTGGCTCATTTCACCATAAGAGCCGTGGAGAGACGGGCGAAGAAAAAGGGGACATTATATATGTTCTAGGTGATGCATCATGGAATTACGTTTTATGGCTCGGACGTTTTGGGCGTCTTTCATATCTTCCTTGAAGATGGTTGTAAGATACGTCACGTTAAGGGGCCTTGTAGCCTTTAACATATCTGTCCCTCTATTCTTTGTCCTTACATCTTGGGTAATTGGAGAGTTCATGACTGGTGGCGAAGGCGTTTCCGTTTTCTTCACTGAGACCACAGGTATAGCTGATTACCTTAGCTTCGTAACAATAGGCTTTGCCTTCAACAGTTTCATATTTTCAGCAGTTTTCGGAGGGAGTCACGCAATAAGAGGAGAACAAGAACATGGCACAGCTGAACTAGTCTTCGTGACTCCATCCAACAAGTTGGCTTGGTTATTAGGAAAGATGATGGGCAACCTAATCTTCAGTATCGTAACTTTCTTCACACTTCTTATGTTCGGAGCAGTTCTTTTTGGTTTTCACCCAAAAGCTCCACCTAACATTCCACTCGCAATAACGGGCATACTTCTCACCATGATTGCTTTGATGGCTTTCGGCTTCGTGTTTGCGGGCATATGTTTCATGGCTAAAAGACAACATGAGCTTAGTCAGGTTCTCTGGCCTGTGATGGTCCTTTTCAGCGGCTTGGCTTTTCCTATAACGAATTTTCCTTTATGGTGGAAGATAATTGCTTGGATGATACCTGTGACTCATGGTGTTGAGATCACTCGAAACGCGCTTCTGCTGGGGAGCTCCTTCTTAGACCAAGATATATTGATTGGGTTGGGAGTACTCGTTTTGCAGACGATAATTCTTCTTCCAATCGGAACAATGCTTTACACGAAGATGGAGAAAGCAGCCAAGAAAAAAGGCACGTTAGCAACGTATTGACGCCAAATTGGTAACCTTGCATGCATGCAAATTTCAACTTGGCGCAAGAGTTTAAAAAGTCAAAAATCTTCATATTCTAAACCTCAAACACAAAAAAAGAGGGAGTTTGCGGGGGATATCACCAGTGGCCACGGAAATTCTCAATTCCTTAAACTAACTATAAAGTAGAAACTTGAATTCTGCACGCGCAAAATGTTAGGAAGGTAGCAGATTTGAGATTGAAATATATGGAAGCTCCTGATGTGAAGATGTTAGCAGACGAGATCATGGGCTGTCTGGACTTTTTTCACATAGTTCCTCAATTTGTGTATTGTTATCGCAGTGAAGGCTCAAAATCTAAGCGTGCTATTGCCCGCATTCACGGATTAGGAAGGTTGTGGCAGGACGCATTGAGAAAACCACCAGCTTACGTTATCGAGGTTATTACTGAAAGATATGACAAACTAAGTAATGTAGATAAGGAAAAAACGTTGATTCATGAACTATTGCATATCCCCAAAGGATTTTCAGGAGGTTTCCGTCCACACAAAGGCTACGTTGACAAGAAGCGAGTAGAAAGGTTACATCAAGTGTTACTAAAGCGAAGATCTTTGAAATCTGAAGGATAATCGCCAACAATAATACGTCATAGTTTATTCTGCAGACGCGCAACTGAGAATAAGAAACAGTCGGATTCGCGTTAAATATATGAGCATTGTGCTGATAGTAGGAGAGAGGGAGTATTGTTGAGTAGTTTTCACGATGATTTGCTGAAAGGCAGTCAGATAAAAGATCTGATCAAAGTCCTATTGCAGAAATCAGGTTATTCAGTTTTTCCCTATGGTTACGAAAGCACTCTTTCAGAAATCAGAAACAAGTTAGCTGAGAAAGATACAAAGAATTCCAGAACCGTTCGTAGAATAAGATCCTCGCCAGATCTACTTGTACATGACCAGAAAAAGAAGGATCTGATGCTTGTCGAAGTGAAGATGAGAAGTGCACCAAGAGAAACAAGCATTAGGTACCTAAAACGAATTGCCGACTACAAAGAATTCTGGAATGACAGTATTCTAGTTGTCCTAGTGCCTTGTGGAGATGTAATGTATGCACAGAAAATTAGCGAACTCGAAGTAAAGCAAACATACAACGCTATTTCAGACTTCGAAAGATTCGAAGATGTTTTTACGAGAGTCAAAACAGAAGATATCTCTCACTATAGAGAAAGCGCATTGAAGATCATGGAGAAGTAAGGTGACGTAGTTGAGTTCAAAATCACAACCTAGAGACCGCTGCATGCATGAAGGCTCACTCATGACTCTCTCTGATGAAATCAGAAAATGTACGAAGTGCATAGATCTCGGCATAGCCAGTTCTGATAGACTTAATTCTC
>JAOUJL010000029.1 GCA_029883255.1 Candidatus Bathyarchaeota archaeon
GGAAAACATCCGCACCTGCGGCGAATATTTCAAGCAAGGCTTCACCGCGCTTGGAATCAAGCCAGATAGTGTACAGTATCTCTGGGCTTCCGACATAGCTAAAGACATAGGATACTGGGAAAAAGTTATCAGAATAGCCAAAAGCGTGTCGCTTCAAAGGACATGGCGAGCGTTACCCATCATGGGTCGAGAAATGAGCTTAACGGACGTTGAAACCGCTTGGATGTACTACCCCTGCATGCAGGCAGCAGACATCTTCCACCTAGACCTCGACGTAGCATGTGCAGGAATGGATCAAAGAAAAGCCCACATGCTAACAAGAGAAGTCTCAAACAAACTTCACAGGAAAAAACCCGTATGCGTCCACACTCATCTACTCATGGGACTCCAAGAACCAGGAAAAGCCAAAGGAAAATTCGATGAAAACACAAACATAAACCTGCAAATCAGCTCAAAAATGTCCAAAAGCATACCCGGAAGCTGCATATTCATACACGACGCACCAAACGAGATTAGAACAAAAATAAGAGCAGCCTACTGCCCGCCTAAACAAGCCCAAGGAAACCCAGTACTTGAATTAGCTGAATACACAGTGTTCACAGAAAGGAAAACCATGGAAATCTCACGACCACCCAAATATGGAGGACCGGAAACCTTTGAAAGCATTAGAGAGATAAAGAAAGCATACGTTGAAGGAAAACTTCATCCATTCGACCTAAAAAACGGCGTCGCAGAAGCCCTCATAGAAATTCTAAAGCCAGCTAGAGACTACTTCCAGAAACACCCACGAATATTGGAAAAAATGATGAAAATCGGCGTCACAAGGTAAAAGGGTTGTCAACTAGCCTAAAGAAACGAGTAGAAAAAGTTTTGCAGCTTCTGGACAGACTCGCAAAAGAATCAGCCAAAGGCACTCCAATAATCGTAGAAGGACGAAAAGACGTGAACACCCTACGCGCTTTAGCGATAAAAGGCGACATCATCTCAGCAAAAACTTCTGGAAGATCTCTTCTTGATGTCCTTGGTGAAGTAGAAAAACGAGGTAAACCCGAGGTCATCCTTTTGATGGATTTTGACCGACGTGGTAAAGAATGGACCAAACGCTTCACAGAGCATTTTGAAAAAATGAGAATCAAACCCAACCTGTTTTTCTGGAATAGACTTCTAAGCCTTGTGGGGCGGGACGTTAGGGACATCGAAGGCCTGGCAACATACCTAGAGAACTTGAAGAAAAAATGTGGAAATAAGATCTGAAGACTCTGCAATTCCATGGTTGAACTGAACGTGGAGGGCAGATTCGGAAAGTATAAGAGGTGCCAACTAATTAAAGACTAAGCACATCTTATTGATGAGGTTAACTCTGTTGATTGAGGTGAAAGTTGATGGGAACATCACAGTCGATTACTGTAAAGTATGTTATCCGCGCGAAGTTCGAAGTAGAGGGAGTTGTTGAAAAATCGGATGCAATCGGAGCTGTTTTTGGTCAAACAGAAGGATTGTTTGGACCTGAACTGGACCTCCGAGAACTCCAAAAGTCAGGAAGAATAGGAAGAATAGAGATCCAGTTAAAATCGGAAAAAGACAAAACCACAGGCGCATTGCTCATCCCCACTAGTCTGGACAGAGTCTCCACAGTCATTCTTGCAGCAAGCCTTGAGAGCATAGATAGAGTAGGGCCATGCGCAGCAAAGGTCACCTTAGAAAAAATCGAGGACATCCGCAACGCAAGGCGAACGGCAATTATCAAGAGAGCAAAAGAAATCCTCCACAAATGGACCATCGAAGCCATTCCAGGCACCGAGGAAATCTTTAGAGAAGTTTCAGAAACTTTAAGACTAGCCAGAGTCGAAGCATATGGACCGGAAAAACTAACAGCTGGACCAGACATTGAAAGCGCAAAAGAAATAATAATCGTCGAGGGAAGAGCCGACATAATAAACCTGTTAAGATGCGGCATACAAAACGTCATAGCCGTTGAAGGCGCCAAAATACCGCAAAGCATCATAAAACTGTCCAAAGAAAAGGAAGCTACAGCATTCCTAGACGGAGACAGAGGAGGGGACCTCATACTCAAAGAGTTACTGCAAGTGACCAACGTCAAATATGTGGCTAGAGCTCCTACAGGCAAGGAAGTGGAGGAGTTAACTCCCATACAGGTTGCGACAGCCCTTCAGCACAGAGTACCCGTTAGAAAACCCAAAGCTAAGAGACCGCGAGAACGCCAAAGGATACTCGTTCCAAAACGAATTGTTGAAGTTACCAAAGAACTTGATGGAACATTAGAAGCAGTTTTGTTTGATGCAAAAATGAAAAAAATGGAGCGACTGCCGGTGAGTAAACTTGCTGAAAAACTTCAACAGACCAAGGATGTGGACACCGTAGTCTTTGATGGTGTAATTACGCAAAGACTTGTAGACGTGGCGAATGAAAAAAACATCAAATATCTCGTTGCGGCTCGTCTCTCAGATGCAGTAAAACAGCCCTTAGGCATCCATCTGCTAACTTTCACGGATGTGAGAGGTTAGTCTTTCTCTCCTAAAAGGGTAAAGCGCCATTATATTCTCAACGCTTTTTAATGATAGCTCTTCTATTGCATAGCGTACTATAGCTCGAAAAGGAAGCGTCGTATTGAAAACTCTGAAGATGAATATCAAAAAGGGCGTTGTGAAGGTTTCGCCAGACAGCTTAGACGATCTCTGGCACTTGTATAACATAATTCTTAAGGGTGACGAAGTG
The DNA here is from genome assembly GCA_029883255.1 of Candidatus Bathyarchaeota archaeon. Next base: position 2,737 of record JAOUJL010000029.1, read on the forward strand.
CATGCGCGAACTACCCGTGAAATAAGAGTTGAAGCGCATTATGCACGCCCAAAAAGAGGGAAGAGAGTACCGGTTTTTTTGGGGGTAAAAGTTGAAAAAGTGCTTTGGGACAAAAGCTTGAATCGACTAAGGATATATGGAATCGTCTGCAAGGCACCTGAGAAGATAAACGTGAAGGGCGAGCATCACACCATAAACGTAGCTATGAACAGGCCCATAACCATCGTGAAATCCAAGTGGTCTAAGCATCAAATTGACCGAGTACTCAGGGCAAGTCGAGCTAAGGGGGCACCTCTCATTGTGATGTCTATAGACGACGAAGAATTTTGTGTAGCTGTTTTGAGACAGTACGGCGTCGACGTTAAGGTGGAGGAAAAGACGAGGCTTCCGGGGAAGTTGGAGGCTGAAAAAAGGACAAGTGCAGTGCGTGGGTTTTTTAAATCCGCTCTGAAATCATTGGAGGAAGTGTGGATTTCCCTTCGTAGCCCAATTGTCATAATTGGTCCCGGATTTATGAAAAACAATTTTGCCAAGTATATCAATGGCGAGGCTTCAGATGTTGCACGTGCTGTCATCGACGTAAAGGGTGTGAACAGCGGAGGCTTGGCTGGAATACAAGAAGCGTTGCGTTCAGGAGTCTTCACGAAGGCGTTAAAGCATGTGCGAGTGGCTGAAGAAACCAAGGTCATAGAGGAAGTGCTTGAGCGACTTGGAAAAGGTAGGTCAGACGTAACGTATGGATTCGCCGAGGTGGAGAAAGCAAGCTTGTTTGGCGCTGTTGAAAAGCTTCTATTAGCAGATACAGCGTTAAGGGAAGCACCAGACGAAAAGAGAACGGCTCTAGAGAAGCTCATGAGAGAAGTTGAACAAAGGGGCGGACAAATCAGCGTCATTAGCACAGAACATGAAGCAGGAGCAAAACTGCTTGGACTAGGTGGTATCGCTGCTCTTCTTCGTTTTCAAATGGGTTAAGCGCGTATCATTGCACCCTTGTTTAGATACAAAATTCTCTCTGGATACTCCATTTCTAGATGCCGACTATTTTCCATAAAGCTTGAGACGTCTACGGACTGCAGGATTCTGATCGGCAAGCTTTTTCAGAACCATCTCGAAAGTTTCATTCGGCAACAGTTCTCTCTCTATGAAGACGCCTGTTCTGCCAATCTTGTCGCGACGTAAAAGGGCGCGAACGCGATCGCGGACTGTGCTGACAGAAATGCCTAAAAGACCAGCAACCGTTTCTTCTCGTCCCACAATGGTGTTTTCAATGTGGCCCTCCGGCGTGGGTTCAATTAACATAAGTCTTTTGTCCACACCTGAGACACGCATTTCTTTTCTAAGCGGAGAAAGAGATACTTCGCCGCCAAATTTGTAGAAGTCTTTCTCTACGGGGCGAAGCTTTACGAGTGGGAATGATATACACCTTTGCTTATCGATCTCGATGTAACCTTTGATGGCATATAATGGCGTAGCTTGCAGAACAATTCGACGATTAACAGAGACACCCGCGTTTCGAAGAGTGTTTTCTATGATGAAAGAGGAGGGCGGGTCTGGCAGAAACACGTCGACGTCGCTCTTGTCTGAAACGTCGCCTCGCGCAATGCTTCCGTGTGCAATAGAGTGCAGATGGAACTGATTAAGAATCTCCATTATCTGAACTGCTTTAGACCGCAGCTCCTTCAACAGGCTCCAGTGTTTCTTATCGTAAACAACTTCTACGCGTTCGGCACGCCTTACAGGTTTTTTAGTCATTATCGTCCACCGACTGGAGGAAAGCATTCAACCAATTTAAGTAAGAGCATGTATTCCAACTCTACAAAAACTATGACAACGCGTTATTTAGTTAATTCCTTAGAGGAAACGAATCAAATGCCGTATGTATGGTATGCAATAGAAAAGGCGCAGTCTTCATGCGCCCCTATTCTGGAGAAAAGCTTTGCGGAAGATGCTTTTGTAAATCAATAGAAAACAAGATTCGGGCAACAATCTCCAAGTATGACATGCTTAAACCAAACGACAAAATCATGGTAGCGGTTTCCGGCGGAAAAGACAGCGTGACGCTTCTATACATACTAGCGAAGAAGGAAAAAGCTTTCCATGAAGCCACGCTTTGCGCAGTCGCAATCAACGAAGGAATAGAGGTTACTGAGACAAGGCGTTAAAAATCGCCATGGAAAACTACAAAATGTGTGGAGAACCAGCGATTGTGGAACTACGCAAATCTTGTCAAATGTTAAAAAATTTGGGTGTGCTATAAAAAAGTCTGGAGAAAAAAGAGTTTCGGTGGAATCGTAAACTTTTATAGAAAATGCGTAAAACATTCCATCATCAAAAAGGTTGTGAGCGTTGATGAACTATGTTCTTCGCTATGCTACGCTTCAATGAAATTGCGAAAGAACTGTTTGAATACGTTGTCCCACTCTGTGTACGCGCGGAAAAAACGTTTCTCTTTCATAAGCTTTGATATAAAAGAAAATTCTATAAAACATTGATTAAGACATCGTTCGCAATTTTGGTTTATTAAGTTAATGGGTGTAGAATCGTTTACGTTGCCCATAGGTTTTTTATTGAAACACGGTTTTACTTTCCCATCCCAATAGATATTTATCATGTAATTCCCCGCTTGACACGATATGCGTCGGTCAAGACCCAGATATGCCCGCTTAACTTCAAGCAAGTACTCTTTAGCGTTCAACAAACGATAGCCTTCATTTTTGAGTTCTAGCAATTCATCTATAACTTTAACTAACTCTTGCTTAGTGAACCATATTTCTTCGAGCGGTCCAAGTCCTGGATCAGGGAAACATAGAGTTGAAGGTGTATTGAATTCCTCGTCGAATTTTTTAATCATTTCACAGTATTCATGTATGTTGTGCTTTGCAAGGATAATAATCGCCGATCTAGGAATCTTGTACTTTTCTAATAATTTTAGACCTCTTAACGCCTTCTTTAACTGACCTTTATGATTACGCACGTTATCCGCGATTTCTGCGTTCAACGAATCTATTGAAACATTAACTGAATCTATACCAACATCTTTCATTTTCTTTACTATCTTTTCCGTGAGCAAGGTTCCATTTGTTGGTGAATTTACATTATAACCTTTTTTCTTTAGATACGTCACAAAATCAAAATAACTTGGGTGGAGTAAGGGCTCACCACCAGTTAAACTCCAATTATAAAAGCCCATGGAACTGAAGACCTCTACGGCTTTCTCAAAAATTTTCATGCCCATAAAACTTTTTTTCATACGCCAAAAGAGACACATTTTGCAACGGCAACTACACGCGCTTGTGATAAACATATTTACAAAACGGCATGTGTTGACACATTCAAGAAATTTGTATTTAATTTGTTTAATTGGAAGATTCATTTCAAGTCTTCCTCTAAAATAATTGATTTGATTAATGCATAGAAGCAATGTGTAGGATGAGAAAAATAAAAGCTTTTCTTCTCCAAAGTATGTGTAGGTCAGAACTCTAAGACTTCGTTAAAGGCTTGTTTCTCTGAGGGTACTCAATCTTTAATCCCCAAAAATAACCCGTATATCCTCTGTATTTATTCTATAGAAGCTGTGCATTTATAAGCAACCATCTGAGCGCGCGTAGTTGTCTCAAGCCATTTCAGAACTGTCCATATTAGTAGAAAGCGGCGGGTCACTGAGGCTCGACGTCCAGTTTTCACCAAGCCCCTCAACCTCTTTACTCCTACCCGCGACCCCTCGAGCGCTGCACGTCCAAGCTTAGGTTGCTCCCTCCCGGGCCTGGCCAGGTTCGCCTGGTGAACGTATTTGACAGCCTCCCTACGAAGGCTGCCCCACGACCGCCAGCCCCAAGGGACGGATACTCACGGCCAGAAGGCTGAGGTTCCTGATGATCTTTGATGCCTCACCTTAGCGGTCAGCCCGTCGTAAAGAGGGTTTACGGTTCAGGGGACCCCTAGCCCCCCGCCTAGACCCGCCGCCAAGAGAATTGGTAACTTCCAATGGTATAAAAGTTTATCAATGCTTAAGTACGGGGATGTCTTTTTCAGAAAGTTATTCAAAGCATTAGACCGTATTGTCAGAAGAGGAGAGAATAGTGGTTACCGCCAAGACTAGCGAAGCAAAGCGTAACCGGTTAATCGTTTTCGATGTTGAAGGAGTGTTATTGCCGAAGAGGCGTTTCCTATTCTTTGATGCGGCTAGGAAGCTGAGTTTTCGGGGATTTTTGAAGATTCTCGTAATAGGTTTTCTCTACGAAACTGGCTTGTTGTCGCTTGAATCTGCGCTCAGAAGAATCTTTGCAGTTTATCGGGGATTCCTGATGGACGACTTTGTTCGACTTTTTAAAGAGGTCCCTCTGATGCCGGGTGTAAAACATGTTTTCAAATTGTTGAATAAAATCGGGTATAAAACAGCTCTGATAAGTTCAGGGCTTCCCACGCTTTTGGTTGAAGGCCTAGCGGTTAGGTTAAACGCAGACTACGCGTTCGGCTTAGAGCTAAAGACAGCTAACGGTCGTTTGACTGGTGAGATCGAGGGCGATGTATTAAAGCCGAATGGCAAAGCATATGTTTTAAAAAAAATTCTTCGTAAAGAAAGGTTATCATCACGAGATTGCGTTGTGGTTGCAGACGACAGAAATAATCTATCAATGTTTCCACTAAGCGCTGTAATGATAGGCTACAATCCCGACTTTGTCTTGACCATCAAATCAGACTATGTCGTCAGAAATGACTTGTCTAACATCATTCCAATCATAAACGGAAAACCATCGAAAGCTTCTCGTCCGATATTCTCAAGAAATGAGATTATTCGTGAAGCAATTCATATGAGTGGATTTTTTGTGCCATTTGTTTGTGCACACCTTTTAGGAACATTTTTGGTTTCTTTCTTGATATTTCTCACAACTTCGGTTTTCGCGGCGTCTGAACTCGCCAGAGTGCAAGGTATCAGTTTCCCCATTTTTTCCGCAATCACTTGGACAGCCGCGAAAAAATCGGAGTTTTACGAATTTGCCACTGCTCCAATCTTATTTGCAATAGGCATCGTGTTTTCACTCACTTTCTTCCCTGAACCCGCAAACTATGCGTCTGTTGCAATATTGACTCTAGGCGACAGCTTTGACACAATTTTCGGCAAAAAATTTGGAAGAACCCTGTTTCCTTTCAACAAAGGGAAGCATGTGGAAGGCTTAGCTTTCGGCTTCCTGTTTGCACTTATTGGCGCTCTATTCTTTGTAAGCCCAGTCAAAGCATTCTTAGGCGCCGCCACAGGAATGTTAGTGGGATGTCTGCCTTTGCCGATCGATGACAACCTGACAATACCTATAGTTGCTGGGCTAGTGCTAACAATGATTCCATAAATGCGTGCATGCAAGATTGCGCGTTAAATCTTCTCTTTACGTTTTCTCGCTGGTGCCGTCTTCGCCGTCTTGTTTGCCTTAGCAAACGCCGACAATCCCAGAATCTCTCCTTTCGCCATATCCATCGGAATCGCAAACACAATCGTATTACTCTGGTCATAACTAATGTCCTCCAGACTCGACAGTGTACGCAAATACATCGCCTGCCGGCTCATCTTCTGTACTGCCTTCTCCAAATTCTCAGCCGCCGTCAACTCCCCCTCACTCTTGATAATCACAGCTCGCTTCTCCCGTTCAGCCTCAGCCTGTCTTGCAATTACGCGTTTCATATCTTCTGGCAACTCTACAGTCTGCAAATTCACCGAAATGATATCCACACCCCAATCCTTCGTCTCCCTCTCTACAATTTTCTCAATTCTGTCTGCGATCTCATCTCGTCGCGCCAACAACTCGTCTAACTCTACGTTGCCCACTACGTCCCGCATCGTCGTTTGTGCATGCTTCATTACGCTGTTCCACAAGTTTTGAATGTTAACAAGGCTATCCTTCGTATTCACTATTTTCATGAACACCACCGCGTCAATGGTCACACTGATGTTATCCTTGGTCATAACCTCCTGCCGCGAAACATCCAATGTAATAATCCTCTTATCCTGCTTCAGAAAACTCTCCGCTATTGGCCACTTGAAGAAGATACCAGGCCCTACAAGTCTTTGAAATTTCCCAAAACGCAGTATGATGGCCTCTTCCCACTCTTTGTTAATCGCCACAGTAGCTGGTAAAACCATTGCAGAAACAAACGCAATAACACCGAACAAAGCGGACAACATATATTCTTGTGGTTCTATCGCCACGTACGAAAAATAGACAACAGCCAGCACTAGGAACACCAGAAACAGCCCCAAGAAAAACGCGAATGGAGCTGGAGAACCTGAATACTTGTCGACTTTACTCATCGTATGAGCTCCCACGTTTTTACTCATTCCTTAAAATCACCTCATTCATATTCCACTACCTCAACAAGGGCTATATCTCTCTTTTGACGTTAAGGGGCTTCTGCTATTCAACTGCATGTATGTCGCTTTCTGAAAAAGAATGGTGGATTGAGTGTATTCAAGAACAGTCGCGAAGAGGACAATTCTAAGACGCAACTGGATTATGCAGATTGTTTAAATATTCTTTCTTGCTGATGAGATTCTATGAAAACTAACAAAATAGAGTTCGACAAGCTTGAGAAGGAGATTTCGGAAACACGTAAATCTCACTTAGATTACTTGGCCCCTGATATTGGAAAAGTCTATGTTGTCGCTGTCACCAGAGACGGATGCCCAGCGTGTGAAAAACAGAAGCCAAAACTGCAAGAGCTAGCAAAAACTATAGAAGAGAAACACGGAGACAAAGTGGTCTTGACTAGAATACATGTCAGACGACCTTCGGGATCGCAAGAAGAATCTCTTCGAAGCAAAGATGTATTTGGCCATTATTTCTACCCTACTAATCTTATTCTGCTGAGGACTGTAGACCGAGGAGCGATAGAGTTCTACAAGAATGCCTCGCCAGAGATGGATGAGCTTGAAAAAAATATTGAAGTTGCTGTCAAAATAGCAACGATGATTGAGAAAGAGGTGACTTGACCTTTCATGCGTGCACGCTCGCACAATTTGTTCATGATGCATAGCCAATGCAGAAATGCTTGCGTGCCGCTACTTCAAACGTTTCTCCTTGTGCCTTTTCTTTCTCTCTGCTCTTTCCTTTTTGGTCATCGGCTTCTTCTTCGAACTTTTTCCCATACCCAATTCAATCGCCATGTTCAAATGGTTGTAGTGGAGAATGAAGTTTTCGGTGCGAACGACATAGTATACATGCATTTAGTTGCACATGCGCATAATAGAGAGACTGGAGAGAATTCTACAACCGTGTGCGCACGAAAGACTGAACGATATCTTTTTTTGGTGCTAATTGAGTATAAGAACATGGAAGTTGACATATTGAAACAAGGTTTTCCTAAAGTCATAACCGATTTGCCCGAAGCAGACATTCAGTTTAAAGGTGTCAAAGGATGGATAGCTCAAGGCGAAAGTCATCAGATAGTCTTCTTTGAGATAGAACCGTTAGCAGAAGTGTCAGAACATAGCCATGACTCTCCTCAATGGGGAATTGTTGTGGAAGGAAAAATTGAATTAACTATCGGAGATGAGATCAGAGTCTATGAAAAGGGCGATGAATATTTCATTCCCGCAAATACAAAACATTCTGCGAAATTCTTGAGCAAGTGCAGACCAATAGATTTCTTCGGAGAGAAAATGAGGTACAAACCTAAAGTTCGCTAATAGCCACGAGCACAAACTCCGTACTTGGATCTAGGGATCATCGATTAAACTCATGAAAATTTCTATCGCACCATTGACAAAGTGACTGCATACTTGTTTATGCACGTTCTCCTCTCTGAATTTCCGTATACCTTCTATAGTCGAAAGATCACATCCCGACAGTTCTTTGCAGAGAATGCTTCCAAACTTCTTTTGAAATTGCTTGAGGAATTCTACTACTCGATTGTATGTATGTGCTCTCAGTTCATCTGGACTGTTTCTACCGTACTTCAAACCAAAACCTATGATGACACCACTTACTGCTCCACAAATGTATCCTTGTCTCGAAATACCACCTCCGAAACCTGTGGCGATTTTTGGTATCAGATCACTATCTAACTTCAAACCATCCTTGGCTATTGCCAAAAGCGTACTCTCAGCACAATTGTAACCGTTTTTGAAATAAGATGAGGCCTTACCAACTATTTCATTCATGTTTTCCATACATCGTCACTAGCTGGTTTAAAATATAAGTCTTAGTGTACGCCTAGCGAAGTTTTAAATTTCTAGTTTGTAATCAAATCGGGAGTTTTGTAATTTTCTAATTTTCTTCTTTTATTTAGAAATCATAAAATTGTAAGAATTGAAACTTGATCTCTTGCATTCACTTTGAGAATACGTATCGTACTATGCTGTACAATACTACTAGCAGTCCAACAACTATTGCTTCCGTTGCGAGGACCATCTGCCATGTAAGTACGTTGCTGCCATAGAGATGGATTAGGTAGGCGAATAATACTAGGGCAACTCCTGAAAGTATGTCGCCCAGGACTTGTCTCCTAGCTTCAGCAATCCAAAGTCTAATCCCTGCCTTGAAGAAATCGGATAGTCCTATTAAGCCAAAGAATAGTACAGCAGCTTTGATGAGTCCTTCAACTGGTCTAATTAAATGCTGTTTATCTGTCATCTGTTCGATCCATGAACTAAAATCGGAGACTAAATCTGGGTTCGCTACGAAGACTATACCTACTATTATAACAAAAATCCCGAAAGATATTAAACCCAAGTAATCTTTTTTACGTAAGCCTACACTAAAACAGGCCTCTCGTTCTTGAGTTGCCAT
>JAOUJL010000239.1 GCA_029883255.1 Candidatus Bathyarchaeota archaeon
ATCAACAGATGATCCAGATATGCAAGAACCTGAATTGAAGGTGTTGAGGAAGGGTTTTGCAAAGGTTTTGACTTCTGATGAGATCATTGAAATGTTGAAATAGACTAGTACATCTAACAAGTCGTGCGCGTGTATGCACACAGGCTTAATCACGGGATAAACTGTTTTTGTAGCTTCACAACTTCGGTGCTATCCTTCGCTTGAGCGTAACTCTCTAAAAGCTCCTGATTCAGCGTTATGAAGCCTAGTCCCCATTTAAAAATGGAAAGCAATCGCTCAGCCTTATGTTTATAACCGATGATGTACAAAGCTGCGGATAAAGCCTCCACCGTGCTCAGCTTGGTGGGCTTACCATAGTTCACTGGATTCGCTGCAATCAAGTATGGCAGACAACGTGAAGTCCCGCGTGTAAAAAGGTTAAGCACATCATTTGCGTACACCCAACTGCAGTCTATACCCGCCAAACCCTTCCTTTCCATTCTCTCGCGATCAGCTGGAGAAAAAGCTCTCTCAGAGAAGGGATTCAAGATAACAGCTCCACGGGGCAATCGGCCCACCTGACGCACAACCCTAACCAGATTGTGACGCTTCAACTTCAAAGTCGAACATTTCTTTGGGTCACACTGCCCCGCATTATAAACGCATATCTTAACGTCCTTTTGGGACACTTTTTCGCACCTTTGTGTGGGACATAGGATTCTTGATAACCCGTGGGATCCAGTCTATAATGTCTGTGGGAACCATGTGATCACCCTTCTCACTCTGCACAAAGTCTCCGGCGGCTCCATTGATGAACGCTCCCGCCACCGCAGCCTCAAACGGGTCGGCCTGTTGCGCTAAGAATGTTCCAACGATTCCAGACAAAACATCGCCGGTTCCGCCCACTGTCATTCCCGGGTTTCCCGTAAAGTTTAGCTTAACTCGTTTTCCGTCTGAAATCACGTCTACAGGGCCTTTTAATAAGATCACGGCGCCTAGCTTCCGTGCGGCTTTCTGCACCTCCTCAGCGCGTTTCTCCAAGTCCCTTGACGGATGTTTACCTGTCAACAACTGATATTCTCCAGCGTGAGGTGTCAAAACGAGAGGCAAGTCTGCCTTTCGCTTAGATTCGGCAAAAGCCTTAAGCCCATCAGCATCCAGCAACAGCGGAGTTTTCTCTTCCTCCATCATTTCCAAAATTTTCATCACAGCCTCTCTGGTTTCGTTGTGAAGCCCCAAACCCGGTCCCATGACAGCTGCAGTCGACATCTCCATATAGCGTTTGATGACCGATGCATTCCGGGGGTTGAGATGTTCACCTTCCAACTTCACCGTAATCAAGTCAGGAGACATCGACGAAATCGTGTCGGCTGTTTTTTGTGGAGCTGCGATGTAAGTTAAGTCCACTCCAGTACGAAGGGCTGCTAGAGCTACGAGGGCTGGCGCACCTGAAAACACCTCGCTTCCGCCCACCACTAAGAGTCTGCCGAAATCACCCTTGTGAGCCTCGGCGAGACGGGTCTTAGTCAATATCGAAACGTCGCCAGGACCCACGAACCGTTCAAACTCGTGAGGTAACCCTATGCCTCTAACAAGCAGCTCTCCTACGTACTTTTTCGCCTTTGCCTTCATCAAACCGGGTTTCACTCTATGAAACGTAACCGTTAAGTCGGCTCTAACGGCTTCGCCAAAGACATTGCCAGAATCGGAATCTAGTCCAGTGGGCACATCTACGGAAAGACGGAACGCCTTCATTTCGTTGATCCTTCTCACCAACTGCAGAGTGGGTGGGCGCAAAGCCCCTTTCAAACCTATCCCAAGTAAAGCGTCCACGACAACGTCAGCTTTCACGGTTGGGACGAGTGAAGAGTCATAAACCTCATGTAAGACGATTATATCCTTCAGTGCTTGTAGTGCAAGCCAATTTCTCCGCGCCTCGCCACTCAGGATGTCCACCGATCTGCCGGCGAGAATTACATCCACTTTAGAACCTAAGCATGCGAGGTGGCGTGCCACAACAAAGCCGTCTCCTCCATTTCCACCTGAACCACAGAAAATGGCAACTCTTGTCTCGTTGGGCTTGAACCGTGAAGCTATTTCAGCGGTGATGCCTTGCCCAGCGTTTTCCATCAGCTGTAGCCTTGAAACTCCAAAATACTCGGAGTTCAGTTCCAAGGCGCGCATCTCCCTGCTCGTTATCATCCTATCATTTATCATATCCATTGCCACAACTCTCTCTATAGTTTGCTGAAGAAAATAACAATTTTGTAAGCAAAAATATTTTAGGGCATAACTAATCATAAAGCCATGGAGGATTAAATATGCCAACCGCTTTCGTGTTGATAAACACTGAGATAGGCGCGGAGACCGAGGTTCTTAATGCACTCAGGAAAGTTAAAGGCGTAGTAGAAGCCAACGCGGTCTACGGCGTCTACGACGTCGTTGCAAAGATTACAGCTGATACGATGGATAAACTCAAAGAGACAGTGACTTGGCACGTGCGCCGCCTAGACAAGGTTCGATCCACCTTGACGATGATTGTGATTGAGGAAAAATCGTAGTCTTCCCACAATCTTCCTTTTTTTCCTTTATTTCTGATCAAGCGTAGAAACAGTTTTCCATAGCTTAAAGTTCTTGTTACTCATTGTTCTTTCAGGGTAAATGCTGAGTTGGGATTAAATGATTAGGATGCACATAGGGTTCGACGACACTGATTCGCCGAAAATGGGTTGCACCACTTACGTAGCCGCGCTTCTCGTCATGAAACTGCATCAGATAGGCGTCTACTTTACCGATTACCCCAACCTCATCCGACTCAACCCAAACGTTCCATGGAAAACACGAGGAAACGGTGCCCTCTGCCTACGAATCCGATGCAACGAAGAACTCGTAGAAGAAATCATGG
>JAOUJL010000030.1 GCA_029883255.1 Candidatus Bathyarchaeota archaeon
CGATTCTCTGCACTGGCAGCCACGTCAACGAAGGAGTTCCACCATACCAAGGCTGATACTATCATCAGAGTAACAAAGGTCAAGGTAATCCTGTTCTTCAATTTTGCTCCCCTTCTGTATCTTAGAGTACTTTCAACTAATAATTCTAACTTTTAGAACATTTGTTCCAGAAATTAGGACAAAACAGGCTGTCAACCAGTTTCCCATAATTCAAGGTAAGGACGTCACTGTTCAAATAATGCGATCTTAGGTAATCCCAAATTCAGCTAGTTTCTTAGTCGAGTGAAAACTATTAAAATGTCAACAGCAAGATAATAGTCTTGAACAATTATGACTCTGGAAGTGAAAAAAACCCGTTCAAAATTGTTGGGTATAGTTGGGAAACCGAATACTGGTAAATCAACATTTTTTAGTGCTGCAACCCTTGCGCCAGCCGAGATTGGAAGCTATCCGTTCACGACGATAAAGCCAAACAGAGGAGTTGGATACGTCAGAACTCCATGCGCTTGCAAAGAATTCAACATTCAGGATAATCCTGTCAACTCCATATGCCTTAATGGTATAAGACTTGTTCCGGTTGAACTGATCGATTGTGCGGGTCTCGTGCCTGGCGCGTGGCAAGGAAGAGGTTTGGGAAACCAGTTTCTAGATGAGATTAGGAAGGCAGATGCCTTAATCCATATTATTGATGCTTCTGGAGGAACTGACTCTGAAGGAAGAGTCTGTAAACCCGGTGAACACGATCCCCTGGAGGATTTACGTTTTCTGGAACATGAAATAACCATGTGGCTTGCAAACATATTGAAAAGGGATTGGCCTAAGATCGCTAGAACGGCAGAAGCTGAATCAAAAGACCTTTTCTCGATGCTGGAAGAGCGCTTAAGCGGTTTAACAATAAAGAGAAGCCACGTCTTTGAGGCAGTAAGGAGAATGGGGCTAAATGCTGAAAAGTCGACTGCTTGGAGCGAGGAGGATTTCCTAAAATTTGTGGATGCACTAAGGCAGATTGCCAAACCGATGTTAATCGTTGCAAACAAGATAGACATACCTGCAGCTGAAGAAAACTTGGATAGGCTGAAAAAACTAGATTATATCGTGGTGCCCTGCTGTGCCGAAGCTGAACTTGCGTTGAGAAGAGCTGCAGAGAAAAAGCTGATAGATTATAGACCTGGAGACTGCAACTTCAAAGTAGACAAGCCGGAACAACTGAATGAAAGCCAAACTAGAGGGTTAGAAACTATAAGAGAGAAGATATTACTTAAACACGGTTCAACAGGGGTTCAGGACGCGATAAACTTTGCTTTCTTCAAGCTCTTAAGTATGATTACGGTTTATCCAGTTGAGGATGTGGAGCATCTATCAAACCATAAGGCAGAGGTTCTGCCAGATGCTTATCTCGTGCCATATGGAACAACAGCACGTCAACTCGCATACATGATCCACACGGAGCTTGGAGAAAGCTTCATCTACGCAGTAGACGCAAGAGAAAAGAAAAGAATTGGAGAAGACCACGTTCTTAAGGACAGGGACGTGATCTCGATCATAAGCGCTAAGAAAAGAGCTTAGCATTCTTATTGACCGAAACGTCTCTTACGTCTTTGAAAGGTTCTAGCAGCCCTCAAAAGGTCTATGAGACGGAAATCAGGCCAGTAGATGTCTAGAAAGCACAGTTCGCTGTAGGCGGACTGCCACAACAAAAAGCCTCTTAATCCTTCTTCACCTGAAGCTCTAATAATTAGGTCCGAGTCTTGCTTAGGCATGTGGGATGTGTAGAGGAACGGCTCGAATGTATGTCCATCAACCTTTTCGCGATTTAGTTCGCGATTTCTGTTCTTCGGCCATAAGCGAAAGCACGTACGTATACTATTCACGCGCGCACCAATCATGTCTCGAAGATTGTGCAGAATCTGATCGGGTCTCTCTTAACATCCATGTTCAGCTGCCAATTCGTTAAGGCAGCAAATAGTAATATGAAGCAAATAAGTAAGACAAGTAGGGTTAACAAAATGCAGCGTGCAAGAATTCTCAAAGAACAAATAAAAGTAAAGGAAACTCTGTTTCTAGCACTACATCTGGATACAGAGAACACAAACTTTCCTCCCCTAAGCGATGGAGAAGACCAAATGGGCATACTTGGAGTAACCCTTCCACAAGCTGAAAAAATGCCCAGTTTACTATTATCCTCGGTTATGATAGGCGACAGTAACACTATCAGTGCACGTTTTATAGCTAAATGCCTAAAAATCGCTTTGGCGTCTATGCTCGTCAAAACAATAAGCAAGCGAGAGCTTGACCCATTTTCGTCAAGCTATTTGAGAAAAGGGAGTAATGAAAGTAAATGAGTCTGCGAAATTTTTTGGCTGAGATGCACAGAAAAGGGGAAATTTTGGAGGTTAAAGAGGAGGTTTCGCCTCGCTTTGAAATATCGTCTATCTTGAAGGAGTTTGACGGCGGCCCAATTCTCTACTTCGATGCCGTCAAAAGGTATGACACAAAAATAGTGGCTGGGGCCTGCGGGACACGGCAACGCCTCTGTTGGGCTCTTGGCGTTGATACTGAAAACCTATATCAAAGACTAATTAGCGCTTGGCAAACCCCTACTCAACCAAAAAGGGTGAGAGACGGACCAGTCAGCGAGGTGGTTGAGAAAGCCAGATTATCCGAAATTCCCATTCTAACCCATTTTGAACGCGATGCTGGACGATACATAACTTCAGCGATTTTGAGTGCTCGTAGCCTGGACGGAGAAATTGAAAATGTATCAATTCACCGTCTGCAAGTACTAGATAATCGGCATTTGGCCATCAGACTTGTACCCCGTCACCTCTTCAAACTATGGCAAATGGCAAAAGAGTACAAGCAGGACCTAGATGTGGCCATAAGCATCGGCACACATCCGGCTGTAATGCTGGCTGCCTCGTCCCCTATTTCCCTCGGCGTGAGCGAGTTCGACGTGGCAAACACGCTGTTGAGCAACAGACTGCGGTTAATAAAATGTGAAAACGTGAACGCTTACGCTCCGGCGGACGCGGAAATAGTGTTGGAAGGTAGAATCTCAACTGAGAAGGAAGTTGTTGAGGGCCCATTTGTCGACGCAACAGGAACTTACGATGTCCAGCAGAAACAACCAGTAATCGAACTGATCAACATGATGTACCGCCGAGACCACGTATATCAGGCGCTGTTGCCTTCAGGAAGCGAGCACAAATTGTTGATGGGGTTGCCCCGCGAAGCGGCAATTTGGGAATCAGTCTCTAAAGTCGTTCCTTCGGTCAAGGCCATAAACTTCTCGATAGGTGGGTGTAGTTGGCTCCACGCAATCATATCCATTGATAAATTGGTTGACGGAGATGCCAAAAACGCATTGTTGGCGGCCTTCAGTGCTCACCCTAGCCTAAAGCATGCAGTAGTGGTCGACACCGACATAGATGTCTTCAAACTGAATGAGGTGGAATGGGCAATCGCCACAAGGTTCCAAGCTGGCGAAGACCTGCTCGTGATTCCAAAAGCTAGGGGTTCAACGCTTGACCCATCAGCCAACCAAGAAACTGGACTGACCACAAAACTCGGTCTAGACGCGACTCGTCCCTTAACTAAACCCAAAGTAAAATTTGAGCCGGCAAAGATTCCTTCAAGCAAGAGAGCAACCAAGATTATTCATGCACTTAGGAAGAGCCCTTTAAATGAAACAGTCGTGAGGGGTCTTTAAGCGCCTCTTCGAGGGCGATTTCAGTTTAAACTTAGGGACTTCTATTCATTCTTATTCAATATTTCTCTTGCTTTTCTTTCGGCTTCCATTTCCAGCTTTTTCTGAAGGCTTTATATTTCTATCAGTAGAAATAACAAATGAAGAGGGTTTGAACCCATTCAAAAGGTGATATTGTGATGTTTGAAAAGTATGTCGATCAACATAAAGAGAATATTTACAGTAAAATATGTGAATACTTGTTAAGAAAAACTCCAGAAGGCCATTACAAGATAGTTAGGGCATATACAGATAGAAAAGGAAAGTATGTGCGCCCTTCCCTTTTACTACTATGGGCAGAGTTACGCGCGGCTAAACTTGAAGATGCTATCTTGCCTGCTGCAGCCATGCAGACCTCCGAGGACTGGATACTAATTCATGATGATTGGGAAGACAGTAATGAACTGCGTAGGGGAGAGCCAACAGCTCATATGCTCTATGGAGATCGCTATGCAATAAACGCAGGAGACGCGTTACATATGATAATGTGGAGAATGGTACATGATGCCTCTGAGAGTCTAGGTACGTCCATAGGTGCTAGGTTTTTTAGCAAATTTTATGATATGCTATTGGTAACTGCGGAAGGCCAGTATCTAGACATGCACCTCACACATGACGTAAAGGACATAACAAAATTCACGCTTGGGGATTATTATAAATCGATCAGTGCTAGATCTGGCTATTATTCTGTGTATGGACCAATGCAACTAGGTATGATAATTGCGGGCAAGGAAGAGAAAGACGTTGAACAAATAAAAGAGTACGGGGAATTGATAGGGAAAGCATTCCAGATGAAAGATGATATACTTGACTGTACTTCGACAGAAGAAGCTTTGGGGAAAACTATAGGAAATGACGTGATGAATGGTGCTAAGACAGCTATTCTATGGCATTTTGTGCAAAATGCGAAGCCTTCAGACTTGGAAAACGTTAGGGAAATATACATGAAAGACAGAAAGGAAAAAACAAAAGAAGAAGCAAAGGAAGTTATTGAGATTTTTAAAAGATATGGGAGTTTTGCTTATGCTGAATCAGAAGTTGACAGATTGGCAAAAGAAGCGTTGGAAAAATTTGAGGAAATTTCTCGAGACATTCCGGAGTCTGCTTTGAAAGAGACCGCTAGGGATGCAATAAGTAGGTTGACTTCGAGGTATAAATGATAGAATGCATGCAATCAATCTTTCCTATTTTCGAATCCTTAACGTACTTGCAGACAATTCCATCATTTGATCTTTTAATTCCTTCACAAGCACGCGGCTTATGGTTCCAGTAACTCTGTCTCCAATGCACACGGCGCTTCGCACTCCAATGACATCAACTCCCAAATTGCACAATGTTCTTATATCTTGCTTCTTGATTTGGCCTGCAAGAGCGGCTTTCAGGCCTAGATTGTGAGAGGTTGCGACGAAATCACGAAGTTGCGAGTTGCTTAGATGGTCAAAGAGCCTTTTGCCATCTTTGATAGCAGTGTCTAACATTGCGAAATCTGCCTTCGCTTCAGCCGCAACTTTTGGAATTTTCATTGGCGCAATGGCTCCAACTCTGTATGCATCAGCGTATCCAGCGGCAACAACCTGCTTCTCTGGATCGCATCCTTTTACAGATTTCACAATCTTCTTCATTAAGAAGATGGCTCTAACCACGCTTTTTGGTCCGAGTAGGCCAACCTTAACTATGTCTGCTCCAGATTGTGCGGCACCAAATGCAGCTAAAGAACAGGTTCCAGGAAGGTCTGGAACGTCGCCAATAGTGGCGCTGACTTTTCCAGTACTTGGAACCAGTGCTCTGATTTCTTTAATGACCCAAGGAAAATTCGCGCCTAATGCTCCCTCTTTTGGATTCTTGACGTCGATTATGTCTGCGCCTCCTTCTATTGCTTCTATTGCTTCTTTTAGGTTCTTTGGGCTCACAAACAATAGGGGGCTAGTCAACAATGTGTCACCTCGGGCATTTGCAATAAATTGTTATATTTTTTCCATGCGCGAAATGACGTTCATCACTAGTCTTTGCATACAAACCAAACTTAAATGAAGGGCATTCGAAATTTTGGCTAGCATTTTCTGGGCGATATGGGCATTTAGGACCTGGGGTTTCAAAAACGACACTCACAGGTTCTCTTGAATCATGTCCAAGAACGTCAATTAGATTATCTATCGTCCCAGTATCTTGAGAGAAGTGGCGGCGTCTTTTTCTCTTAAACCGAAAATGGACTAAGTTGAGAAACTCCCTCCGTGAACATTGTCCATACACAAAAATACTCTTTAGGTCACATTCCGGTGAATCATTCCGAAAATACACCACCTGTGGTTTTGTTTTAGGAGTGGTGAAATGAACTTCGTCAAAAGGGATGTCAAAAAAGAAAATAGGTTCTGGCTTTTTAGCAAGATCTTCTTTTATCTTTGTAGGTTCTGATTCTTCAATACGTTTTGCGTTTAATTTAGTATGACGAATCCTCTGAGACAACACAAGATAAATGATCACTATTATTAAGATTCCAATAAGTGGTGTCGCCAGACAAACGATAAAACTGATAATTTCTTGTTGGGACAAATTTGTGACTTTGGGAAGAATTATGTAAGCAAATGTCACAAGGGCAGCTACAATTTCAGCTGCTGCAAATAGAACAGAGAAAATGATCTGCTCCTTAACTCCTTCCAAATCATCTGCCATTTTCTCAGACGCCACTCTTGTGCGTGCTTGGGGAAAAGTAGTAGTCCCTATTATTGGGGCCATGATAAGCCAGTAACGTCCTTACTATTTCCCATGTTTCTGTTTCTTGACCATGTACCTCCAGCTCTATTAGGTCTTCCTCTACGTCTATGTCTGTGGAAAATACAAATGAGTCAAATAACAGGGGAGGTCGGCCATTCAAAACCCTTTTTGCTTCGATGCAGTGTTTTCTAAAGGTTTGAGAGTTAGTGGTGGGATTCGTATACTGTGGATTAAAGTCCAGAGTAATCGGACGTTTATAGATAACTGTTGTTCCTCCTCCGCGTGAAGGACATAGAATAATTGTTCTCTGGGAATTTCCATCGTCGCTTTCGATCAATCTGTTTATTGCTGTTGCTGTGACTAGAGGAAGATCTGGAGCGATAAAGAGCAAAGCATCTGCACGTTTGTTTTCGGCTAACCATTGAGAACCTTCATCGAATGCTGCATTCAGTCCCTTTTCTACATTTTGCAATTGTCTGAAAACGACTTCTTGCGCTACTTCTTCTCTAATTCTTTGATCTGGACTAATGATCAAAATGTGGTCTCCAATGTACTTGGAACCTTTGAGAGCTTTAACGACATCCCTAAGCATAGCTAATGCCATATCATGCCGAAGTTTGGATGCTTGTTCTTTATTGGTGGGCAAAACTGCTTCTAGTCTTGGAACTTGCTTCTCTAGAAGCCCGTCCATCGCGGTCAATGCCCAAACTTCTTTAGGAAAATACTTCTCAGACACTCTACGACCTCCTCTGACTTAGCCTAATGGCGGAAGAACAGAAAAATCTTTCTCTTTTTTCCGCTTTACATCTAGCCGTGGCGTAAACGACCAGAAAACTCGACTTACTTCTTTAATATTATATCCTTTTCCCCAATCATCAATGTTGTTAAGCTGAACCTGATTTGGGATAGATTAATTACCTTTTCATGAGAGTTATCAGTGCCCTATAACCTGCCCATATATCCTGAGACACTACAAATCTGTAAGCCTCGATCCCTTTTCTCGCGGCTAGACTAATCATCTCGTCCTCACCAGCTTTTACAATTGAGTAGGTCGGTTTGTCATATTTTGAACAAAAAGCCCCAACTTCGTGACCATGTTCAACTACTTTCTTTATTATCTGTCTAGACCTGTCGCATTCCATATCAACCGAGGGAACATCAACATAAAATCCATCAAGATACGGGTGCTTTTGTGAAAAAACTACAAGAAGATCTACTCCCTCCTTTTCAAGAAAATTGATAACGTCTCTGCAAAAGGACAGATCTATTTTCTGTCTCTTTACCTTACTAGTGACTGGAACAGCGAGGATATTATAGTCAAACGTATGACAAACCTCAAGACAAAGAAGAAGCGAAAGCGAGGCGTAAACCTCATCCCCGTAGAAGTTAGCAATCAGGAAAGCGGATTTCGATCGATCTTGATCGAATTTAAGCAATTCTGTGCCAAGCCAATCGCTCTTTATTTCAATTTTCGGGAATTTCTTTTCAAGGTCCGCAAGGATACTAATGTAGATTTTGTCAAAATCCTCCATAGCTTGCAGATAATTAGTAAGAGCCCTCTTAGCAGCCAAGTACGCTCGTCTAATATCATCTCTAATCATTGAATGACCTTCCTAAATGAGGTCGCTTATCTAGATATGTAAACCTATCGTCCTAGTGAAAAAGCATGTAGAAGATAGGATAAATGTAACTTCCTATCACTCCAATAACTAGACCAGAGAAAAAATTGATTTGCCATCCCCTGAGTACACCTTGATTTTCTAATGTAGCCCCCATCAAGCTGTCAATGAATGACCCAAGAACTCCAGTAACAAGCCCAAGAATCAAACATGGTATCCATGGGCATTCAAAAAAACTGAGTAATGGTATCATCAATCCGATAGAAACCGAGGATATTATGCATGCGAATGTGCCAAGTGGTGATACTGCACCATTTGTTCCAGGATCGACACTTTCTCCGGTTGTTATCAATAATGGCCTCCGTCTCGATAGAATACCTATTTCATTTGCAAATGAGTCAGCAACCCCAAAGGAAGTTGAAGAAATAAACATTCCAGTGTCGCCGAGTATTGCAGCTATCGCTGGTAAGGCTATCTTTCCGATCACGTTTGTATATGTTCTTTTCTTACTCTCTTCTGCAAATTGAGCACCGCGAATGCGGGCTTTGTCATTCTTTTTGTAAATCGTTGCGCCCAAAATTGTAACATACATTGCCACAAGTACAAAGGACCACCAAGGCGGTGACCTTGCCATAACTATCATTAAGAACAAAAAAGTTGCGACTGCTCCACCTAAATCGAAGAACTGCGTAACATAAACAATCGCACTAAATAATAGACACCCTATTAACAGCATTGCCAAAACTATCAAACTATTCACTTTCCTCAGTCCATAATCATTACAACATTAGGCTGCATGTACACCATATATGTTTTTGGTTTGACCTACCTGAGTATTTTCTCTTTCATTTAATCAGTCTGATGAGCAAGAGAAAAAGGTTTGAAGTCTACCTACTTAAAGCTAGGGATGTTATCTTAATCGTAAGTGCTTAGAAAAGACCCTAATCTCATTTTATGCACCAAAACGTCTCTTACGTCTTTCAAAAGTTCTGACAACACGTAAGAGGTCTATTAAACGGAAATCAGGCCAGTAGACGTCCAAGAAGCAGAGTTCGCTGTAGGCGGACTGCCACAACAAAAAGCCACTTAGTCGTCCTTCACCTGAGGTCCTGATAATTAGGTCCGCGTCTTGCCTGGGCATGTGCGATGTATACAAATACTGTTCAAATACTTGTTCATCAACTTTTTCAGGATTCAGTTCGCCTTCCTGCACCTTCTCTGCTATTTTCCTTGCGGCATCCACAATTTCTGCCCTTCCACCATAAGCAAAAGCAATATTCAAGAAGTGTTCATCATAGTCTTGTGTGGCCTTTTCTACATCCATTATAAGCTTTCGCAAACCTTCAGGCAACAATCTTGCTCTGCCGATAACTTTTACGCGTACTTTGTTTTTGTGTATGCGCCCATCTCTCAGAATCCTCCGAAATTCTTCTGCTGCGATACGCATAATCTCTTCAACCTCACCCTTTGGGCGGCAAAAGTTCTCTGTAGAAAAAGCATAGAGAGTTATCGATTTAACATCAAGTTTGAGGCACCAATCAAGCAGTTGCTCAACTTTTTCGGCTCCTTTTTCATGGCCAAAGCATGGGTTAAGGGCTTTTCCAGAGGCCCATCTTCGGTTTCCATCCAGAATTATCGCTATGTGCTCTGGCTGCGCGCCACTTTTAACTTGATGCCATAGCCACTTCTCATAAAGCTTGTATGCTCCGATTGTTGAGAGGAACGTTTTAAGCATTCTTTATCCAAACCTCGCGTCTCTAAGCGCGTTGGCACAGGGACAATTACGTTTGTGTGGTAAGGTCTTGATGGCTTCAATTAAAACTTGCTCTATCTTAGGCACAACGTTCTTTGACACTTTTGAGAGTTCAAGTGCTGTTAATCTTTCTTGTATGCCGGCAGCCATGTTTGAAACGTAACAGATAGATGCATAGCACATTTCAAGCTCCCTCGCAAGCACAGCTTCCGGAATGCCAGTCATCCCGACAACTTCGCAGCCCAAACGTCTAAACATCTCGATTTCGGCAGGAGTTTCGTAGCGGGGTCCCTCTGTGCAAACCAGCACGGCTTTATTTCGTACGTTAAATCCGAGTCTCCTCGCTGTTTCAATTAGCAACTTTCGGATTTCAGGACAGTAGGGCTGAGAAACGTCAATGTGAGTTACAGGGGCTTTATCGAAAAAAGTTGTGCAGCGAAGTTTTGTGAAATCAACAAAATCATCTGGAACAACGATGTCACCAGGTTTAAAGTTGAGATTTATTGCACCAACAGCGTTTGTAGCTAAAATTCTCTCTACACCAATTTTGTAGAGCGCGTAGATGTTTGCCTTGTAATTTATCTTATGCGGAGGAATGGAATGGTTTGGGCCGTGCCGTAGGAGAAGAACTATTCTTTTCCTATTTATTTTTCCAACATACAAGGGCGCAGGTATCCCGTAGGGTGTTCCCAAACGCAGCTGTCTTGCTTTTCCTAATAGTTTCTCGAACCCTGTTCCGCCGATAATTGCAATCTCAGTCTTCTCCGAATTCTTCAACTTCCTCTTCAGTCTCCTTGAAAAATTCTCTTGCAGATCTATGAATAACGAATATGACCAAGACTGACGCTACACCGATTAAGATGCCGATCACTATGGAGAAGATAAGCAAAGCAGGGTCTGCATCAGGATTAATTAGCACTGCGGAAGTTCCGTCGAGGATTTGTCTAGACCAGCCAATCGAAACTATTAGGGCTGCGTTACGTAGTAGTCTGGCGTTGCGTTCGAAATATAAACGTATAGCTTTCCCCAACAGTGCTACGCAAATGCCTACGACTATGAGATCCGTGGAACCTTTAATGAAATGGCCGGCAATTTGCGGCAAAAGGCTAAGCCAACCAGCCATGTCTGGTGGCGGTGCAACTTGTGCTACAGCGTTTGTCCCCCCCAAGTAAATGCTAACCACTATGCATAAAGCTCCGGCGACTGCGGAAAAATTTGAAATCTGTACTCGAAGGGGTGGCGGAGAGTATTCCTTTAGCCAGTGGTAGAAGTTTTTGACCGCTTTGTCGACTCCGAAACCTTTCACAAGCATGAACCCGCTTAGAACGAAGATGAAAGCTATCCCGTAGTAGTAAAGCATGTTAAAAACTGAGAGAATTCCCAAGATTAGGAAAAGAAGCCCAGGCAAACCCAAAGCGATGCGGGAGTAACGTGGGTTCTCCATAATCATTTTCAAGTATCGTGTAAAGAGGGCGGCTGTTTCCTCTATTGACTCGCTGTGTTTTACTACTATCCGTCTGACAGATGAAACAGGCACTCTCGACTCTATAAGTGGTAAAACTGCCTCATCTGAATATCCGTCTGAAACCAAGATAACCTCGCTTGCGGGAAAAGAGCTTAACAGTTC
>JAOUJL010000240.1 GCA_029883255.1 Candidatus Bathyarchaeota archaeon
GATATCTCCCGACATGTTCAAAGTCTTATGGAATGATGTTTAATTGGTTACTTGTTGAGGATTGAAGTTATTTGTAGTCTTCTAGGAATAGAAGCTGATATTCTTTCTTTAAAGTGTCTATGTTTTCTACCATTTCTCTTTCGGGTTTTTTGAACAGAGCTCTACAATTGTAAATTTTGGATGCGGCTAGAACGTAGCAGTCTGTCAGGGCGAGACCGTGGTTTAGTTTTGCTCTGCCAGTTTCTATGGCTAGGGTTGTGTTTTCACTTGGAATTATCGTTGCTGGCAGTCTGTATAGCCATTCGATGAGCTTTGAAGCCACAAGTTGTGGATTTTCCATTTTCAACTTGTGGTAAAGCCTAGCAGCCACATAGTATGTTTCTGCTAGGATTGGATGCGGCAGTATGTTTTCCAGCTTGCCCGTCAATAATGTGGAGAAAACGGTTTGGGCATGTTCGTGGAATTCGCCTTTGAGGTCTACGTATTCTATTATGACGCCTGTGTCCATCACAACTTTAGTCAATTGAGACACCTAGATCTCTGAGAAGTCTTTTTGTCTTGTCGCTTGTTCTTTTGGCCTCGTGCAACAACGGTTCTGTAACTTTTGAACCTGCTGAAACGAAGGCCTCTTTCGGCGGTTCCTGCAAAGGCTCCAGAATTACTCTTTTTCCTTCGACCTGTACTCTAAGAACCGTGCCTGGAACTAGGCTGAGTTTGTCTCTGGCGTGTTTTGGAATGACGACTTGCCCCTTCTTAGAGACCATGGTTTTTGACATGCTATCACAGGAATATGTAAGAACACAATCTTACTTAAGTCTTACTATTGCGCGGGTCTGTTGAATTTTGGGGACTTGGAGTGTTTTATTGTGAATGCGAGAGGGATTGGCGCAAACGCCATTGTTGGGGTGGATTTTGAAATAAGCGACATACTCAATGGAACAGCCACGGTCTTCGCAGCCTACGGAACGGCAGTCATAGCAAGACCAATCGAGAAGAAATAAAATCTGGAATAGAGGCAGAGAAATTTCTTTGGGCCTCTTAAGGGAAAATAGGCTTGTAGAAGTTTTAATTTATTTTGGGGATAGCGGTATTCTTTTGAGGTTGGGAACTCTCTCGAAGGCATCATCATCTGAAATCACTTGGCGATCTAGTGTTAGTGCCGAGGCGGCTATGAGACTGTCGAAGTAGCTTAGTCCATACCTCTCTTCAAGTTCACTCTGAAACGCCAGCAAACTTAGGCTCA
Source organism: Candidatus Bathyarchaeota archaeon (assembly GCA_029883255.1). The sequence continues at coordinate 1,244 of JAOUJL010000240.1, forward strand.
CAGTTTTCGCTTCTTCCACATTACTTCGTGTTAATGCTTCATGTAGGGCTAACAGTGCCATCTTCACTTGAGATAGGTTTCTGCCACGAGCTCTAAGAACCACCTGAAACTCGAGGGCAGCAGTGTCAGGCACCATGAGGTCACTAATCTCTTTAAGTAGCCTAATTGCATACTGATGTTTGTGGTCTTTAGGGTTTAAGGCGAAAAGAAACTCCGTGTCAGCGACCGGCATGGTTCTTCAGCCACCTTTCAGCCCTAGCCTCTTCTCTTTTCTCCTCGTAAGGCTCTCCCACAATCTTTTCTAGCACTTCATAAGGGTCCCAAGGCAAAGGCTCGATGATTATTCTACCGTTCTCAACACGAATCAAGACCCTCTGTCCCTCCTTAAGCGTTAGCTCTTCCCTAACCGCTTTAGGTATCACCAACGTGTATCTTCTGCCGATAATAGATTCCTCAGACATATCTGCCACTACGCGTAAGAATATATAGATGTCAGATAAAAAGCTTCTTGTCAACCAATTCTCCTAATCCATCCGCTGTCATTCACAGCGACCACCAAAAACACTTAAAAGTTACCAATTTCCAAAAGATGCACTATGTAAAACACACCCAATTTTTCCTTAGCAGCCTCTTTAACTCGTCAATTGTCATTTCAACCACTTTACGACATTTCGGAGGCTCATTCGGCGGAGCATAAGGATCTTCAACATTAATATGCCCCAAACCAACCACGCCAGCAACGAGAGCATACCAACAAAGCGGCAAAACTTTTGGATTATATCCGCTTCCAGGCATCAAAACAAATTTTCCACTGCAAACCTTATCAGCGGTTTCCCTAATTAAACGGGATATGTCAAAAAAGCCTTTAACAGTCAAACTCAAATCTCCTAGCATGTCTGCAAAATGCGGGTCGCTTCCACCATTCGCAATAATGATTTCAGGCTTAAACTCCTCAGCCAACGGAACAAAAATCTCTTTTAAGCCGTAAAGATATGTGATGTCGCCAGTTCCAGGAGGCAAAGGCACGTTAACATTGTATCCTTCTCCAGCGTCTTCTCCAGTTTGCCAAGCAAACCCTGTTCCGGGATAGATTGTGCGGGGGTCTTGATGCAACGAAATATACAGCACGTTAGGGTCTTGGTAGTAAATGTCGCTTGTTCCATTTCCAAAGTGAACATCATAATCCAGTATAAGAAAACGTTTAACATCATAGTTAGCCCTTAAATGTTCAACTAAGATGGCTATGTCGTTGAATATGCAGAATCCACCGCCATAGTTTCTTCCAGCATGATGATAACCACCGCCTAGGGAAACTGCGCGCTTTGCTTCTCCCCCAAACACAGCCTCACCGCATCGAATTGCACCACCGACAATGAGCATCGCTGCCTCAAGGATTTCAGGAGAAACGGGAGTCTCAATATCGTATGGCTTACCTTTCTCAGCCAAGCGAAAAATCAAATCAACATAGCCCTCATCATGAACCCTTAACAAGTCTTCCTTCGACGCCGGCTGAGGTCCAACAAGAGCAATTTCAGGAAGATTAAGCAGGCCTTGACTTTCAAAAAACCTAATTGCATTCACAAACCTATCCCCTCTAAATAGGTGTCCCTCACCTAAATC
>JAOUJL010000241.1 GCA_029883255.1 Candidatus Bathyarchaeota archaeon
TACCAGTGTTTGAAAGAAAGGCAATAACCACAAATATCATCGTAGTTAACTCAGGGCTCCCTACAGCGAAGCCCCCATAGATAAAAGGAATCACAACGCAGGTGCTGACTAGAAGATTTCCAGGAAGCCCAGTTCGCTTCCCCTTAGTAACATAAGCCACAGATAAACCCCAAGCGATCACTGCAACTATCAAGCAAGGTACATTTGTACGAAAGGCTGCTATGAATCCTGTTACGCTTAAAATAAGGGCGAGGAATAACGCTTCTTTCGGACTAATAGCACCACTTGGAACTGGACGTCGCGGCTCATTTATTGCGTCGATATCTCTATCATAATAATCGTTTATCGCCATAGAAGCTGCTGTCAGTGTGAACGATGTTACAAACGCCAGAAGCAGATTTGCTGAAAAGTTCGGATAAGTGACAAGTGAAGCTCCTACGATAACAGCAACCCCCATCATCACACAGTTCACGGGTCTGATTAATCGTAGGAACGCCCACAATTTTTCCATTCGTCTCAACCCGACGTTCACGGCGGTACTTTCACTTTAAGGCGGACTATCCTTAATTTCGCTTTCTGTTATGGCACAAGACAGATTTATACAACGTTTCGACTAACTGGTAGTTAGGCGAAATCGTCTATTAGCTAGAGGAAAGTAAACGATGGAAATTGAAAATGATAAAATAAATTATCGTCGAGCTAATATCGATGATATTGAAGTCTTAATTGATTATAGAGTTCGATTTTTGAATGAACTCTACAGTCATCCAGAAGATAATGAGACTGAAGTTCTAAGAAAAGCGTTACGAGGATATTTTTCTAAAGCAATTCCTTCTAATGATTTTATCGCTTGGCTAGCAGAATACAAGGGGAAAATAATCGGTACAAGTGGAATGGTTACGTGGCAAATACCAGCCAGATATGGAGGGCTTGAATCTGGAAAACTTGGGTACATTCTCAATTTGTATACAATTTCTGAAGAAAGAAGGAAAGGCATCTGCACACGATTACTCAACGAATTGATTAAAGAAGCTAAATCATTGGGACTGACATATCTGCATCTTCATGCTTCTGAATATGGGATAAGTATCTACAGAAAAGCAGGATTCGTTAAGCCTGATCAAATAGAGCTAAAATTGAGACTTGAATGAAAATAAGTCCTTCTTCTCCGCAGCAGATCTAGGGTTTACCGTCAAGAAAGGGTCTCAAGCCTAGCTGAGACGGAAATCTATTTCACCTAGTGGATCATCATTTTCTCTTCGTACCTTCTAAGGTGTTCCGCGGCTTCTCCAATGTCCATGAAAAGCTTGTCAACCTTTTCCACATCGTCAACAGTTACTTTATCATGTCCCATCGACTTAGAGTTCTGTGATGCTAGGCTGAGCAGTTGAATTGAATATCTGAGAGAACTCTTGGATCCAATTTCGGTGAGTCTATCAAGAGCATCTTTCTTCAACTTCACCTTCTCTTCACCAGATCGTATTTGCAGTATCTCCTTGATGCTGTCTGGATCGTACTCGTGGGTTGCAATGATCACAGAGCGGTCGACTAGATCTAAGGGAAAGCCCAGGGGGCTCTTCACGTCGGTTCCTCGGATTCGTGCTACGCCCCGATTAGTAGCGAGGATAATTATGGGCACTAGCTCGCTTTCTATGGCTCGACCCAGAAAGCTGAAAGCTTCAAGGTCTAAGAGATGTGAGTCATCGATGAACAGTACGCCTGGATGAATGAACGCCTTGTTCTCGTCGACTAGTTTCTTTACCTGCTGATCCACCATCGTCCGTATCTCGGGGTCTATTTCCTTGGTTTCGGCTCCTGCGAAGAACATTGAAAAGAACCCGCCTCCTGCCCGGCTTTTAACATTGATTTCGTCCATGTCTGCCAGCGTGAGTGGATAAACGAATTCTTTCTCCTTCAAAACCTTTCCAGCAGGACGTGGTATCTTCCTGCGAGTGTCTACATCGTATTTTTTCCCCTTCGCACTTTCCAGACTGAGACCGAGATTGACCACTCTTCCAGTTTCAGCGTCAACTTGTACTACGCTTCCTTCAGAAATGTTCTGCTGTATTATCTGCTGAGCTATGGTTGCCCCTGCCTCAATGGTTTTTTCCTCTTTTTCTGTTTTCAATGTAAGACGGACGCTTTCAGGCACCTTTTGGTAAGGGTTGTAAGGATGTGGCGCCGTGACAATATCAGAGTGAGTGATCTCGCCCTCGTACACTTTGCGTATCTCATGAATTTCAACGCCTATACATTTCCGAATTGCCTCGATCAATATCTCCGTCTTCTTACGCTCGCTACTGTATATTTCGCTTCCACTCATTTGGATGAACGGAACGTTTGCACCTAACTCTCTGGAAACAGCAACCGCTATAGCCGTCTTGCCCGTTCCAGGTGGACCCGCCAAGATAATGCACTTGCCACTTAGTTTCCCCTCTTGAATCATCTTCACAATTAAACCAGCTGCTTCCCTAGCCTTTTCTTGCCCAACCATCCCATCTTTAATCTTAACCGCATTCGAATTTTCGTCGAGACCTAGTCCTCTTATATGAGTATGAGCCCCGATCCTTTCAAAACGACGAACCTTGCCCGGAACCTCTCTAATCGTAGCCATAAACAACCTTCTCCTGATAGATGGAAATTAACTACTGCATGTCACCAAAAACGAAAATATAAGATTATTCATAGACCTCGACGAGAACACGTAGGCAATAGCAATATAATTAAATCTTTATTTCTTTTCTACTTTGAACTGATATGCAGAGACATGAAATTTACGCCGAGAAACCGAGAAAAGACATTTCTGAAATAGACTTTATCAGCTCAACTAAGCCAGCTACTATAGAAAACTATCTCACAGA
>JAOUJL010000242.1 GCA_029883255.1 Candidatus Bathyarchaeota archaeon
TGAGACTGTTTGCGGAAACTGCGGACTTGTTCTTCACGAACAAATGATGGACAAGGGTCCAGAGTGGCGAGCCTTTACGCAGGAAGAGAAAGCGTCCAGAAGCCGTGTGGGGATTCCTACATCTTATTCCGTTCACGACAAGGGCTTATCCACTGCCATAGGCCGCGTGGATCGAGATGCTTTTGGACGTAAGCTTCCACTCTCCACTCGCCTCCAGATGTGGCGATTGCGAAAATGGCAGATACGATCACGGGTCCACTCTTCTGTGGATCGAAACCTCGCTCAGGCCATGGCAGAGCTTGACCGTCTTTGTGATAAAGCCCACATTCCTGGGCCTGTCAAAGAAAAAGCCGCAGTTGTTTATCGAAAGGCGCTTGACAGGGGCTTAGTGCGGGGTAGATCTATCGCAGCTATAGCTGCTGCTGCTCTTTACGCTGCTTGCAGAAGCACCAAAACCCCAAGAACCATTCGTGATATAGCGGACACCAGTCTTGTCGACAAGAAGGATGTTGCTCGATGCTACCGACTTCTGCTTCGTGAACTGGACATGCACATGCCAATTGCTGACCCTCTTACTTACATCTCTAAAATTGCGGAAAAAACCGGAATCAGCGGTCGAACTCAGGGCCTTGCCATCAAAATCCTAAGTGAGGCAAAAGCGCAACGTGTTTCTTCAGGCAAAGACCCTATGGGACTCGCTGCTGCCTCCCTTTACATTGCTTGCCTACAGACTAACGAGAAGAAGACGCAGAAGGATATTGCAGAGGCTGCAGGTGTAACTGAGGTTACTGTCAGAAATCGTTACAAAAGTCTCAGGAGGCAGCTGGGACTCGAACTACCAGATTAGCGGGATTCCTCTTCTTCTATCTCCATTGCTATAGGGCCTCTGTAGCCACAGCTTTCACAGACGTATTTCAAGGGTGTTATTCCAAACATCCGAGGATACGTGTCAAAACCGCTGGAGACTCGGAGTTTGGAGCTCCCACATTTGGGACATAATTTTGGAGCTAGTTTTCCTCGCTTCAGTCCGCTGAGTACTTCATATAGGTTTCTAAGTATGTGCATGCTCTTCCGCTCTGTCTATTCATTGAAGTTCAATGTTTTCTTCTAGGTACCCCAGTTGAATGAGGTAAGATCGCACTTTCTCTCGGTGGTCACCTTGCAGAAGGATTTGGCTGTTTTTAGCTGTTCCTCCGCAAGCACAAAAAGTCTTGAATTTCTGGGCGAGTCGCCCAAGATCGGTGTTCTTGTCGTCTATGCCGTCGATGATGGTTACAGCTTTCCTCCATTTTCGAAATTCCAAACGAACTCTGATTCGTTGTTGTTCTTTGGTGATTTCTCTGCAGACACATATGTCGCGAGGAAGTCCGCATACTGGACAGATTTCCGCCATGTCGCTCAACTAGACTTAAAACCTACAACTATTTAAGATTTTCAATGCACTGCTCATTTAGAAACAACAATATCCCGGGATGACTGTTCTCCGTTATCAATTGGACAAATGATTAGAAGAAGCCTCTCTATTCTCTACTAATGCTCCAGAAGTTTTGTGCTTATTTGAGATGGCTTGGCAAGAAAACTTCTAGGGCAACATGATGTTCGTAGACAATTTGAGTATGTTCATCATCCACTTTTACACTAAACTCGCTCCATTTAGCTGGATGGCTTTCACTAGATTTTCTCTCGTTCTATTTTGAAGACAACTGTTCCACCAGACGTGTAGGGTGGCCCTGGGTCGAGACACTGTACGTAGCCGACCTCTGGTTCTTCCTTCGCCAAGCCCAACTCTCTGAAGCCAACGCCTCGGCTTAAGGGAATGATCATAGATAGCATTGAACCAAACGCGTGAACGCAAAGCCTATCCGTTTTCTCGGTAATTATTTCAGGTTCTTCAACGATTATTTTGTCTCCAACTTTGAAGACAGGGCATCTGCCTCGAATTTCCTCAACGGTTATGATGAGACGATAAATCTCGTTCACAGCAAGGTCCTCCTATACAAGCACTCGACAAGGATTCATTACAAGAGAAGATAAAAACTTATACCACTCAGTTCCTCGATACCAGCGTCACACCATAGAAGCTTTTCATTGAGCACAAACACTTAAAAGGGCTAGGTTGAATAGCATAAAATTTTGAGGATAAGGAGACCACGAATTTATGGGACACAGGTGCCCAGCCATAATCGGTGTTGGCAGAACCAAGTTTGGCGAGCATTATGAAAAGGCGCCGGAAAAGATGGTGGAAGAAGCTGGGCTGACTGCCTTAGATTCAGCCGGTATAGAGCGGAGAAATCTTGACGCATGCTATTTTTCAGATTATTTCCTTCAAATCACAAACAAGATTGGAATTGAAGAGGGTTTCCTATCCGAGTTGTTGGAATTACATGTTCATATGGAAAAGGCGAGGTCATTCAGTTCCGCCCTTCTAAACGCCTGCTTTGCGGTTCAATCAGGGAGACATGACTTGGTTTTGGTTGGCGGGGTAGAGAAAATGACCGATCGCTGGGACAAAATCAGGGATGACCTAATGCTTCTGGAAGATCCGTGGAGCTACTACGCCGGGTGTACACCCGAGGCAAATCACGAACTCATGCTTAGAGAGTATGTCAGAAAACACAGGATTTCTGGAGAATCGCTTAACAAGTTTCACATTGCTTTAGCTCAGATATCTGTCAAGAATCATCACCATGCAATGAACAATGAATACGCGCAGTTTCAGAGAGAAGTCAGCGTTGATAGTATCTTGAAGGAAAGGTCTATGACACGAAGCCCTCTGGGACTGTACGATTTTGCTCCCATTTCAGACGGCTCAGCCGCCTTAATTCTAGCAAGTCCTAAAATGGCCAAAGCACATACTGAC
>JAOUJL010000031.1 GCA_029883255.1 Candidatus Bathyarchaeota archaeon
GAAATACCTTCAATAGTTGAGGATGGAGCCGTGGGATTCAAACTTTTTCTGTCGCAAAGGATAGGAGGACTAGACATCGAAGAGAATGATGTGTTGTTGCGTGCATTTAACAAAGTAGGAGAGACAAATGCTCCTGTCGCGGTACACGCAGAGGACAAGGAAATCCTTGAAAACATCAAAAACAAGATGAAGCAGGCCGGACGCAACGATATGAACGCTCATCTTGAAGTTCACCCGCCAAACGCTGAAATGAAGGCAATACAGCGCATCATTCAATTTGTAAAGGAATCTAAGGTTCGTGTTCACTTTTGTCATGTCAGCTCAGCTGCTGGATTGAACGCCTTTTTGGCAGCGAAAAAAATGGGGCTTTCTGTCACTTGCGAAGTTACCCCGCATCATCTCTTTTTGTCACATGAACATTTGAAACGGTGCCGGACTATAGCGCTTATCCATCCTCCATTGAGAACCAACGAGGATATAAAAGCTCTCTGGAACGCTCTTACGCGTGGGTTAATCGATACCATAGCTTCAGATCACGCTCCCCACACGATTGAGGAAAAGGAAGCTAAGTCAATCTGGGATGTGAAGCCTGGCATACCTGGGCTTGAGACAACGCTTCCGTTGCTGCTCACACAAATAAATGAAGGAAAATTAGCATTGTCTGACCTTGTGAAAATGACTTCAGAAACGCCAGCGGAGATATTCAACCTGAAGGACAGAGGGAGTTTAGATGAGGGCTACTTAGCTGATCTTGTGGTGGTGGATATCCATCGAAAGCATAAGATCGACTCATCTAGATTTCTTTCAAAAGCTAAGTATTCCCCGTTTGACGGATGGAAAGTCAAGGGTAAGCCGATAAAGACATTTGTAAACGGGCAGTTAGTTATGGACGAGGGCGAAATTGTGGCAAAGCCTGGAACTGGTCAAATCGTTGTAGGGAAAAATTGCAGCCATTAAACTTGTCTAACGAGTATGGACGAATATTCGGTACGCTTATCTATGTGCAGTAGGAATAATCTCGCAGGTAATGAAATGCCAAGAGATCCTGTTTGCGGAGTGGTGCTTGACGAAAGAACGGCTAAATTCAAAATCAAGTTTGGAGGAGAAACGTACTATTTCTGCTCAATAACGTGTAAAAAAAGATTCAAGAGAAGCCCAAACAAATTTGTGAAATAAAACATGTTTTGCAAGTGTCTGTGCATGCACATCGGTGGAAACGTTGAAGTTCATAACTGACGGCATGCTTGGAAAGCTCACTCGATGGCTTCGCATGCTCGGCCAAAACGTTGAATACTCCAAATCTCTTGGAGACAAACAGTTAATAGAAATCGCGAAAAAGCAGCGCCGTGTCCTCCTTACCCGTGACCTCAGACTTTATCAACAAGCTGTGACGCATGGAGTGAGTGCCTTTCTTGTTGAGAGCGCAACAGAAGCTGAAAAGCTCGCTAACTTGGCAAAGCGATTTGATCTCACGCTTGAAGTCGATGTCACTGTTTCACGTTGTCCCAAATGCAACACGCGAATCAGACCAGTTTCCAAAGATAAAATTGTCAACAGCATTCCCAAAAAAACTTCTTCATACTACAATGAGTTTTGGATATGTCCCAACTGTGAACAGATTTACTGGCAGGGAGCCCACTGGGAACGAATCGGCAAGACGTTGAGAGACGCTAAGCAAGCATTAGAAAAGCTCGATAAAATTTGAGAATATAGAGAGTAAACTCAAGCTGAAAAAAAACAAGGTATGAAAGAGTTGAGGAGACATGGTTTTTAGTCTTTTGGAAGGAGCCATTTTAGTGGAATGTCTTGGTAGGTTCCGTCTGGCAGCGTTCGACGAATAGTGATGGGAAGAATTTTGCTCTCAAGTTCTTGAAGGGCAATGTCAATAGGGTTTGAAACGTTTTCCGAAGGTTTAACGAGTACGGGTGCACCCATGGCGATTTGAAGAGCTCTGGCCCCCACTATACGAGCCTTTTCAAAGCGTGTAAGCTTGGGAGGGCCTATCAAAACTTTCTTCTCTTTGGCGGTCTGTTTCGTTAGTATGCCCCCATGCCTGGAGGCATTCCACCAGGTCCACCTGGCGGTGTTGGTGGAGCTTTCATCTTGCCAGATGCGATTATATCATCGATCTTTAAGAGCATGCATGCAGCTTCACTGGCTGATTTGATGATTTGTTTTTTGACTGCAAGCGGTTCAAAGACATTTATTCGTTTCATGTCTCCTACTTTTCCTTTATGAACATCGACTCCCATCCAAACTTCACCCTTCTCATGTCGAGCCCGAAGCTCAGATATGATATCGATTGGATCGAGTCCTGCGTTCTCGGCTAGCGTGGTTGGTATCGCTTCAAGTGCCTCTGCAAAACGCATTGCTGCGAGTTGTTCTCTTCCTGGAAGCGTTTCCGCATACTCCTTAATGATCTTTGCAAGTTCCATTTCTGGTGCTCCGCCGCCGGCTACGATTTTTGGTTCTTCAACGACGTCACGTGATACACATAGTGCGTCATGTAGTGACCGTTCGGCTTCGTCAACGATTCTTTCGGTTCCGCCTCGTATGAGGATGGTAACTGACCGTGGGTTTTTGCATCCTTCGATGAAGGTCATTTTATCGTCGCCGATTTTTCTTTCTTCTACGATTTTAGCGTAGCCCAAGTCTGCTTTGGTCAGGTCGTCTAAGTTTGTGGCAATTTTTGCTCCAGTTGCCTTTGCAAGCTTTTCCATATCCGATTTTTTAACTCGACGCACTGCGAAGATATTGTTTCTGGAAAGGAAATGCTGAACCAGATCGTCTATGCCTTTTTGACAGATAACCACGTTAACGCCTTTTGCGGTGATTTTCTTGACCATCTGTTTTAGCATATTCTCTTCCTCTTTTAAGAAAGCGTCCATCTGTTCTGGGCTTTCTATGTTGATTTTCGCGTCGAACTCGGTTTTTTCAATTTCAAGTGCAGTATCCAATAGAACAATTTTGGCGTTTTCCACGCGTTTTGGCATGCCTGAGTGAACAACTTCTTTATCAATTATAATTCCGTTGATGAGTTTTGTGTCGGTCAGCGCCTTACCAGCTTTTTTTTCAACCTTTACATCGTCAATGTCCACTTTGTATCCATCCTTGCCTTTTTCAGCGACTTGAAGAATCGCTGAAGAAGCGATTTCCGCTAGGTATTCTCTGTTCTCAGCCACGAGCTTGCTAGCCATAGAGGTCATTGCAACCTTCTTCAACGATTCTTTGTCATCTGGCTTCACCGAGATGGCGATTTTATCAAGTGCTTCAAGCGTCTTTTCTGCTGCCTTTCGGTATCCATCTATGATAACTGTTGGGTGGACCCTTTTCTCAATGAGGTCTTCGGCTTTTGCTAACAACTCTCCAGCCACGATTACAGATGTTGTTGTTCCGTCACCTACTTCATCGTCCTGTGTCTTAGCAACTTCAACCATCATCTTCGCGGCGGGGTGTTGAATGTCCATTTCATCAAGAACTGTACGGCCGTCGCTTGTGATGGTAACGTCGCCCATGCTGTCTACAAGCATTTTATCCATGCCTTTCGGTCCGAGAGCGCTTTTCACCGCTTCAGCAACAATTCGAGCTGCCATCATGTTGGCACGTTGGGCTTCTCTTCCCCGAGATCGGGATGCCCCTTCCCTCAATATCAGAATTGGGGTTCCAGCAGATTGTGAAGACAATCTCAATCAATCCTCCTATTATAGCGGAACAGTAGAAAACGGATTAGGATATAAGTCTTACGAAAAACATTTTTATGCGAATAAGAGACCACAGCTGTTTCTGGAAGCATTTGTGGTCGATGGATTTTTTAGGTGAACATAGGAGCTAAATAATAAAAACTGAATTGTTAAACATTAACGCATTAACGAAGAGGAGTGTTTAGGGATGCCTACGATAATCGTGTGCCTCAAACAAGCCGTGGACGTAACCGAGTTAAAAGTAGATTCGGCCACGCAACGTCTAATAACCGCAGATGCGCCACGGAAAATAAGCGACTTTGACAAGAACGCGTTAGAAGAAGCTGTGAAACTAAAGGAAAAGCTCGGAGGAGAAGTAATTATAGTAACCGTTGGTCCAGAAGATGCCAAGATGATTCTGAGAGAAGCCTTAGCAATAGGTGCAGATAAAGCGCATCTTCTAAGCGATCCTTCATTTGAACACTCAGACACGCTTGCCATCTCCTACATTCTCGCCGAGGGAATCAAGAAACTGGGAAACTTTGATCTGATCCTTTGCGGCGAAGCGTCCATTGACAGCTATTCAGGACAGGTTGGGCCTCGCTTGGCCGAGAGACTAGGTCTCCCGCAGATAACGTATGTAAGAGCTCTTAGCCTTGATGGCGACACCGTAGTGGCTGAGCGAAGCTTGGAAGATTGCCATGAAACGGTTAAAGCGAAAACGCCGGCGCTGTTAACGGTAACCAAGGAAATCAACGAGCCCAGGATTCCCTCCCTCATGGCTATCATGAAGGCATCGAAAAAGGAAATCACGATTTGGAGAGCGGAAGACCTCGAAGTTGCTAAAGCGAGAGTTGGAAAATCTGGCTCAGCAATTCAAATATTAGAAGTCCTCGCGCCAAAGATGGAGCGGAAAAGAATCGTGGTGAAAGCAGAGACTGCCAAGGGAGTTGCAGAGAAATTGGCGAAGGCTCTCGTTAAAGAGGGCGTCGTAGGAAGGTGAAGGCGTTGAGTGAATTTCGAGGCGTTTGGATTTTCTCTGAAAACCTAGATTTGATGCTTGAGTTGCTTGGGAAAGGAAGCGAGTTGGCGGATAAGCTAAGCGTAGAATTGACCGCTACGCTGATGGGACATAACGTCAAGGATCAAGCAAGTAAGCTTATAGAACACGGAGCAGACAAAATCTTCATAGTTGATCATCCAGCACTCAAAAATTTTTACGTTGAACCATACACCAGTGCACTCGTTCAACTGGTCCAGCAACATAAGCCTGAAATTCTCTTGATCGGTTCAACGAGAAGGGGAAGGGAGGTGGCCTCAAGGCTTGCCACAAGGCTGGAAACTGGATGTGTTCCAGACTGTACAGAGCTGAGCATCGATGATGGTGGGAGGCTGGTTATGAGTCGAATGGTGTACGGCGGGAATGCTATAGCCACCGAGGTCTGCCGCGTCAAGCCACAAATTGCCACTGTGCCTCCAAGGGTCTTTGAGAAGCTTTGGTTCAAAGAAAGAAAGGGAGAGGTCGTCGAAGCCGATGTTGAACTTGAGGGGCCGAGAACTGAGGTTGTTGAAACTAGAGAAATCGTGGCGGCGAAGGTCAAAGTGGAAGAAGCTAAAGTGATCGTTTCTGGTGGACGGGGAGTGGAGAAAAAGGAGGATTTTGAAATCCTTGAGGAACTGGCAGAAATATTGGGTGGTCAGGTTGGGAACTCCAGACCGCTCGCGGAAGATCGCAAATGGTTTACGGAGTGGATTGGGCTTTCAGGTCACAAAGTTAGGCCTTCGCTTTATGTTGCCTGCGGTATCTCTGGGGTGATTCAGCACGTTGCGGGGATACGTGGTTCCCAAGTAATCGTAGCTATCAACAAGGATGCTGAGGCGCCGATTTTTGAGGTTGCGGATTATGTAGTCGTTGGGGACCTGTATGAGGTTATTCCTGCGTTGTCTGACGCTTTAAGGAAGTTGTTGAAAGGCAGTTAGTAGACACGCGTAGAGACGGATACGCAGAGTGAGAGCCAGATAGGCCTATTTGTAGGGAATAAATTCTTTTCCAAGCAGTTCTCTTGCAATGACAATTCTCTGAATGTTCGTAGCTCCTTCAGCCCCGATGCAGTAAGACATGATTCCCCTTAACCCCATTTCAAGCGGACATTCCTTAGTGTATCCATAAGCTCCATGCCACAACATAGCGTCTTTGAACGCCTTGAACGCAAAGTGCGGTGCCTTCAACTTGCACATAGATATCCACTTGGCAACTTCGGTTGGTGAAAAACGTTTTTTCTCGTATCTTTGATCCATCATCCAAGCCGTCTTGTAGACGAGCCCCCGTATCATTTCAAGTTCAGTATAGTCATCTGCAAGTTCAAACTGTATCCCTTCAAACTTGCCTATTGGACGCCCAAACACCCTTCGTTCTTTAATGTAATCCATTCCAATTTCAAGCGCACGTTGAGCCGCCCCCACACATGCAGCTCCGATGAGAAGCCTCGCCGCGTCAAAACCCTCCATGGTGAGGTAAAATCCTTTATTCACTTCCCCTAAGACGTAACTGTCTGGCAGCCGAACATTTTTCATCAAGAATCCTCCAGTTGATATTGCCATTCTACCCATGTCATCAAACCGCTTTGACACTTCAACTCCTGGAGCCTCCATGGGAAGGTAGAATCCCGTCATGCCTTTATGAGGAGCACCTGAAGGTGGGGGTGCAGTTCTGGCAACCACGAAAAAGCCGCCTCCAAGTTTAACAGCTTCTTCTGTGCCGCTGATATACGTTTTCTCTCCATTGAGAACCCATTCATTTCCTTCTTTTCTTGCTGTTGACTTAAACGCAGCGACATCGGAGCCACCGCCAGCTTCGGTTGACGCTATGCCGATAATTGCGTCGCCTCGTATAGCCTTCCGTATTACCTTTTCTCTAACCTCTTCAGTGCAGTACTTGTCCACCACAAAGCCCCAAGACGACTCAACCAACCACAACACGGGTATTGCTATGCTAATGTCTGCGTAGGCTAGTTCTTCAGCTGCTATACAGGCGGCTATCCAACCTGCTCCTGTTCCGCCATGTTCCTCCGGTGCAGTCATGATCAGCAGACCAAGATCGGCCATTTGCTTGATAAGTTTGTGTGGAATCTCCTGTTTGGTATCCATTTCTCTAATCTTTTCTATGGTTAAGTTCTTTTCGCACCATTCTCTCAAGGCTTTTCTAAACAGTTCTTGCTCCTCTGTAAAGCGAAAATCTATCACGTCTTTCACCTTCAAGGTAGAAATCTGTATAGATCTTGGAATATAAAATTTGCCAGAAGGTTCACAGTAGTCATGACAGATACTGCTAAAATCCTACACTACTTGTAAAACGCTTAATGCTTATATGAAAGTAAGAGGTTATTTCGAATCTGCTCTTTACAGAGTGTGGTCGTCATGAAAAAGGTTAAGGTCGTTATAATGGGGGCAGCGGGAAGAGATTTTCACAATTTCAATGTCTACTTCAGAAACAACGGTGAATACGAAGTTGTAGCGTTCACTGCCACTCAGATACCTGGCATCGAGAAACGAGCATATCCGGCTGAATTGGCAGGTCCAAACTATCCCAAAGGCATACCCATCTATCCCGAAGAGGAACTGCCGGAACTCATCAAGAAATACGATGTGGATCAAGTAATTTTCGCATACAGCGATGTTTCTTACGAATACGTTATGCACAAGTCTTCGATAGTGTTGGCTAACGGCGCAGATTTCCGACTGATGGGGCCATCGTCTACCATGCTTAAGTCCAAAGTTCCCATAGTTTCAATCTGTGCAGTTAGAACAGGATCTGGAAAAAGTCAAACATCAAGAAAAGTCTCTAAGATCTTAAGAAAAATGGGCTTTAAAGTAGTTGTGGTGCGACATCCAATGCCTTACGGCGATTTACGCAAACAAATCTGTGAAAGGTTTGCATCTTATGAAGACCTTGACAAGTACGAGTGTACAATTGAGGAGCGAGAAGAGTACGAGCTACACATCAACAATGGAATTGTGGTTTACGCCGGAGTTGACTATGAAAAGATTCTGAGAGAGGCTGAAAAGGAGGCAGACATCATAGTATGGGATGGAGGCAACAATGACACATCCTTTTACAAATCTGATTTACACATCGTAGTGGCTGATCCGCACAGACCTGGTCACGAACTAGCCTATCACCCGGGAGAGACAAACCTAAGAATGGCCGATGTAGTTGTCATAAACAAAGTCGACACAGCAGATTCAGGAAACATTGAAACCGTTCGAAAAAACATAAAGGCAGTCAATCATAAGGCGACAATCATAGAAGCAGCCTCGCCGATAACTGTAGACAATCCAAGCATTGTTAAGGGGAAAAAAGTCTTGGTTATAGAAGATGGCCCTACTTTGACTCATGGCAACATGGCGTATGGTGCTGGAACTATTGCTGCAAAGAGGCTGGGAGCGAGTGAAATAGTTGACCCGCGTCCGTACGCCGTCGGTTCAATAAGGGCTACTTTTGATAAATACACTCATTTGGGACCACTACTTCCTGCCATGGGTTACGATGAGGCACAGGTAGGAGAACTTGAAGAAACCATCAACAAAACGCCTTGTGACGTAGTTGTTATTGGAACCCCCATAGACCTGCGAAAGGTGTTACGACTAGGCAAACCTGCCGCAAGAGCCCGATACGAACTTCAAGAGATTAGTAAACCGAATCTGGAAGACATATTGACGCAGCATTTTCCTAGACGGTAGCGCATTTTAGTGTCAAGGTATTGAGGTAAAAGAGATGTCGAAGAAAAGCTTGTCCCGTATACCGGTCAAGTTTCTGATTGAAGAGGTCGGTGAGGCAGAGGGAGAACTCGTTCGTTATCTTGCTCCGAGGACAATAGACGCCATTGTGAAATTGCTTCCAGTTGAGGGTCGAGCAGCCCGTTGGAAGGAGGAGATTTACTTCGAAATTCCTGTGAGGATGGGAGACGAAAAAGCAAAATCCACAGTTGAGAGCGGAACCATCGCCTACTGGCCTATGGGAAACGCGCTCTGCATTTTCTACGGCGAATCCCAACCCTACAGTTCCGTTAATGTTATTGGTAAGGTGGCAAAGAATTTACATCTTTTTGGGCAGGCAGGAAGTGGCAAAAAGATTAGAGTAGAAAAGGTTTAGTGTGGATAAGGTTCCATTTCTGCTATATTTTCGTTTCCGAAATAAGTCTTTAAACCAACATGGACTTTGATAGTCTTGAAGAGAAAAGGACAGAGTCCACTCTCTTGCAAAAATAAAGCTGAAACCTTCGAAGGTCGAATGTCTTGGGAGAAACAACTAAGGATTATTTCGGAAACGGAACTGAGGTTGTCCGCGGCAAAAAATGGAACTGGAAGTCATTTAAGTCTACGGAAGATTATCCAGTTTCTCTCAACCTTCTTGACTGGGTTATAGGACAAGAGCAAGCACTGAAAGAATGCTATTTGTGTCTGGATGAATGGGTTCATAAACTCAAATACATGGGAAAAGAGAAATGGTTTGAGGCATGGAAAGATCCAAAAAAAGAAAAGAACCAATCAAGGAACATGGTTTCCCCTGGACCATACCTTCTATTGCTTGGAGACCCTGGCACCGGTAAGTCCTTAATTGGACGAGCACTAGCCGCTCATTTGACCGAGCTTTACAAGAAACATAAAATTCAACTTCGAGACGTTGTGTGCTGGGGAAATGAACTGATTCCAAGTGAACCTAGAATCTCGTGTCACTCTATGGGCGAAGGAAAGAAAATAGTTTTTAAGGAAAAATTGAAAGAAGGGAAGAGATTATTCCTTCAGAAACTAGGAATGAAAGCTCTGGTTTATTTGATGATGAGCGTAGCCATAGTTTTCATGTTTGCTGGCTTCTTCTACATATGGCAAGAAACAATCCGCTGGAACACCAGCCCATCGAGTGCAACAGAAACGTCGATTCAAACAGTATATGAAGGAAATTTCCTCAGATTCATATTAGACGCTTTTATTTCAATTGGAAGCACAACGTTTCTACCAGCTGGAATGACGTTGATGTTTCTGGTACTCATAGTCTTCCTCGGACGCTTCGGAACGATGGGGGGTGCTAAAGGAGCTGGGGGAGCGAAGGCAACGAATGTGCCGAAGTTAATAGTTGACAACTCCAAGAAAGTTGCGCCATTCATCGATGCAACTGGTCACGGCACCGCTCAACTCTTCGGTAGCATAGCTTGGGACCCATTGCAGACAGGTGGCCTCGGCACGCCGGAACATCAAAGAGTAGCTGCCGGAGATGCACATCGGGCGTGTCTCGGCATTTTGTATATAGATGAAATCAAAAATTTTAAGCCTGATGACACTGTCACGTTATTGACAGTTTTGGAAGATGGACAATTGCCGATAACCATGAGAAGTCGTTGGAGCGCGGCTGGAACTGCAGCTATGGCTGTGGCAACCGAACCCGTGCCCTGTATGTGCTTCCTGGTCGGTGCCGGAAACTTCGACAGCATCGGACAAATCCATCCTGCGCTCATGGACAGGATATATGGCTATGGCAAAGTCGTTAGAATGAATAATGACATGCCTAACACTGTTGATAACCGTCGCAAATACGTTCAGTTCATTGCTCAGGAAGTCTCACGGTTCCATCTAATCCCGTTTAGTAGAGAAGCATGTGAAGAAATCATTGATGAAGGACGTAGGCGAAGCAACAAGAAAGATGCTTTAGCCACAAAATTCCGACCAATGATAGCAATATTGAAAACAGCTGCCACATTAGCAATAAATGATGGTCAACGGTTTGTCGAAAGAAGAGATGTTAAAGAAGCCATAGAAAACCACTGTAAGACGATTCAGAAGCAGATTCTTGAACATCAAATGAGCGAGAGAGGAAAACTCCTCGAGATTAGACCAGAGGGGGCGAAAATCGGTCAAATATACGGACTAGCTGTCGTTACCGATCCATACAGCGGAGAAATGACTGGAAACGTTCTAACCGTAAAAGGTTTTCTTGAGAAAAACGGTAAAGATCGAAAGAACTCTTTGAAAGGCTACTATAGGGTTACCGGCATAGCGAAGGGGAAAGAACAGAACTTCATTGAAGACAGCGTGGCAAAGGTCAGAAGTGTGATCTTACAGAAACACGGGATTGACATCGCTCAAGAATGCTTCACGCACATAGACTTTGCTCAGGCCTACGGAGTTGACGGCCCAAGTGCTGGCGTCACTATGGCAATTCTCTTATGCTCATTGATTGAAGGCAAACCGATACGACAAGACATTGCAGTGACGGGAGAAATCAACGTGGGCGTAGTCAACTCGATACAAGTAACAGCTGTCGGTGGTTTGCACGAAAAAATCAAAGCAGCTGAAGCATGGGGATTCAAAAAAGTCATTATTCCACAGAAGAACTATTTGCACTCCATAGATCCAAAAGACTACAACATAGAAGTAATCGCAGGCGAAACCCTAGAAGACTATCTAAAAGTATGCTTAGCTGATTAGAGATATCAATTATCCCTTTTTTATGATTTGATAAGAGGCGATTCAGGCGTAGGCAATGTAAATCCTAGTTTGCGAGTTTGTATATTTTGAGGTTCTTGCTCCCTGAAACGTATTCTATGACGCGTCGTCGTTCCAGCTCCTCAAGAAGGTCTCTGGCCACGCTTAGACGCAGGTTGAAACGTGAGGCCACTGTGTAAGGAGTGAGGGCTTTTATCTTTTTCAACTCGCTAAGGACCTT
>JAOUJL010000243.1 GCA_029883255.1 Candidatus Bathyarchaeota archaeon
GATGCACTTCATTGGGTCAAAGAGATGTTTGCCGCGAAAGCCTTCAGGAGGCTCCACCTTGACTACTGGATATTTCTGGGTGAACGGCTTCTTGACTATGCAGGAGGCTATCTCCCTCACTATCGGCGGCATTTTTATTTTACTTGCCATAGAACCCATCCTACCCAATTAATGATTCAAACAAAGGCGCGCACACAACCGTTAATATCAGAGACGATATCGCAATTGGTATCATTATTCTCCAATTCGCCCAGACGACTTGATCTATACGCAGCCGAGCACACATGCAGCCTATAAACTCCAACACAAATATCACCAAAAGCACTTTCACCACGAACCAGACAGTGCACAAAACGGAGCTAGGACCAAACAAAATTGATTCGCCGGGCCAGCCAAGAAACAATGAAGCTAAGAGAGCTGCGCTAAACACAGTTTGAATGTCCTTTGAGAATCTTATGAAGGCAAGTTTTCTGCCGCTGAACTCTGTTCCGTAGCCGGCAACTATTTCAGTTTCTGCATGCGGCGTGTCAAACGGGTCTTTCTCTAGCTCGGCTTGAAGCGTTATTATAAAGAATATAAAAACCCAGGGAATCAAAAGAATGAAAGGTACGTTTTGTTTCGCGATTATGGTTGATATACATAAGCTTTTTGCAAGAAAGGCTGGACCTAAGGCGAGTATCATGAAAGGTACGTCATAGCCAAGAAACTGCGTCAAGATTCGAGTTGAACCTATTCCACTGTACGGGTTTGCCGAGGACCAGCCAGACAGAAACAATGCAAACTCGGCTACCGTTACCAAGACGAGAACTAGAATTAAATCGCCCTCAAATCCAGACGCGGGAACAACGTTCGCGCCGTCTATTGGTATATAAAACAGAATGAAAACAAACAATGAAAATGCAAGTACAGGGGTTAACGTAAACAGAAACCTACTCGTCTGCCTCGGAGTTATGTCCTCCTTCATCAGCAACTTTATGTAGTCAGCGAGAGGTTGAAGAATACCCATAGGCCCAGTATAAGTGGGACCCATCCTGTTCTGCATCCGAGCAGCAACTTTCCGCTCAAACCAGTCGCAAAACAACGCAAACGCTAAAAGGAACGCAAAACCAGGGAAAACCAATACCCTAAACATGAAAATTAAGTCAACGCCCATTCTACTCACCTTTCAAGTCCTTCATTTCCTCTAGACGCCATGACCAACTGCGATTGCTATTTACGTCGAGAAATGCCATGCGGTCCATGCAGGAGAAGCACGGATCCAAGCTTATGAGTGCTGCAGGTATATCGGCTACGTAGCCATCCTTGACTATTTCATGGAACGATATGATGTTGGCCAATGTTGGGCTTCTAACCTTAACTCTGTAGGGGTATATGGTACCAGTGCTTTTGACATAGTGTACGAGTTCTCCTCTTGGGGCTTCAACACGGCTCACAGCCTCGCCTTTCGGTTGTTTTCTAGGCACTTTTACTCGGTATGGTCCGCTTGGTAAATGTTCTACAGCATAACGTATGATGTTGATGCTTTCAACAATTTCTTCAACCCGGACCATCAGTCTCGCCCACGAGTCGCACTCCTTGTACGTTATCACGTCAAAGGGAACCTCGTCATACGCTGCATAGGCATCGTCCTTTCTCACATCCATTTTTATTCCCGAACCTCTTAAAACAGGTCCTGCAACGCACAGTTTGAGAGCATCAGATTTCTTCAGCATCCCCACTCCCTCAGTTCTAAGCCTCATCGTCGGGTCTTCTTTGAACACGGCTTTGTAAAAACGCATTCTTTCTTCGAGTCTCCCCAAGATCTTTTGAATCTTTTCGTTCAATTCTGGTTTCAAATCACGCCTTACACCACCAATCGTGTTGAAGGCAGGTATTACCCTATTTCCTGCGACCATTTCCATGAGATCTAATGTAGGCTCACGGTCACGGAACACATATTGAAACAGAGATTCGTATCCAAGTACGAGACCTGCTGTGCCCAACAATAATAAATGGCTGTGAATTCTGTTCAGTTCAACCACTATTGTACGCAGGTATTTCGCTCTCGGTGGAATTTCAATTTCACCGATGGATTCAACGGCTTGGCAGAAACAGGTTGTGTGCGAAACGTTGCATATACCACAGATTCTTTCAATCAAATGCACATCTTGAAGAAACGTGAGGCTTTCGGCTCCTTTTTCTATGCCTCTATGGACGTATCCTAGCCGAGGTTCAACATCTACAACGACTTCTCCGTCGACTTTAAACAAAAATCTCTCGGGTTCAAGCAACGCTGGGTGTTGAGGCCCTACAACCACATTTATGGTGGATGTTGTTTCGTCAAGCCCTTGGTCATTTATTTTTGAGGGTTCGCTGTAAACGCCATGAAGATTCTTCTTAACGTCTTGTGGGCTCCAATCTTTTCTGAGAGGATAAGAACCCTCCGGCCAGTCTTCCGACAAAAGTAGCCTTTTCAAATTGGGGTGCCCTTCAAACACAACCCCTAGAAGGTCGAAAACTTCTCGTTCATATAGTCTCGCGCCGGGAATCAAGTCGGTTATCGTTTCAATTTGAGGCTTTTCTCTAGACACACGGCTCTTGATGGTTATTACTGCTCCATGACATCGCATGTGATAGTCTAGCTCTATTTCGTCTCCCAAGTCTATGCCAGTGATTGTTGAGATCCCAGATCGCTTGAACCGCTCCAAAAGCAACGATACCGCGTCTCTGTGAAAGCCACGCTTCACGAGGATAAAAGCTCTTCTCGGTCTAGGCGTTACAATCTCAAGAATATTGTCTCCTAACTTTTCTTTCAGTATGTCCACAGCTGTTTGTTCAACTGCTACCATGACTCAAGCCTTCACTGCCTTCATC
>JAOUJL010000032.1 GCA_029883255.1 Candidatus Bathyarchaeota archaeon
AAGTTTGCCATGATTGTAGTCTAAGGGACCGAAGCAAAGAACGTCTGTGCAAGCTATGGGGTTAGCCCACACTCCAAGGATGTCTCTGATAACGCCGCCGGTGCCTGTTGCAGCACCTCCAAAGGGTTCTATAGCTGAAGGATGATTATGTGTCTCAACTTTCACAGCAATTGCACAGTCATCTTCGAAGTCAACTATACCCGCGTTGTCCTCAAAAACGGAAAGACACCAAGGCAGGTCAAGTTCCTTTGTCACTTTGGCTATGTATTCTTTAAACATGTTACTTATGATTAATTTTCCATCAGGCGAAACTATGTCTCCTTTGAAGGTTTTGTGAAAGCAGTGCTCAGACCATGTCTGACCAATTGTTTGAAGTTCCACATCCGTTGGATTTCTTCCCTTCTTTGAAAAGTATTTTTGAATACTCTTCATTTCTATGAGACTTAGACCGATTCCGAGTTCTTTGCTGATTTGAAGTAGTTGTCTGTCATTTGCATCCAGTAGGTTTATGTCAGTGAGTTCGAAAGGCACATTCCGTCTCATGCAAAGACCGGTGCTCATTGCATTTCCTCTATGGCAAAGCTGTAGTTGTCCTTTGTTGGATTCGCTAAAAGCCTTCTGCACATTTCATCTACAAGCCTGTAAGCTTCTTTCACAGAACGCACAGAAAGGGTGATTTCATAAACCTTGCTTACCTTCGTCGCTTCGACAGGATATCCTAATTCTTTTAGAGATTTTGATGTTGTTTCTCCTTCAGGGTCGGAATGTCCTGGCTTGAGAGCGACTTCGATTTTAGCTCGGTATATCATAATGTAGTATTAAACAATTAAAAATTTAAACTTTATTTAGATGAAAATTTAAACAAAAGTTTAAATGGCTATTGTTTAAATGGCCATTTCCAGCTTTATCTTTTTCCCTTGATATAACGCGACAATCCCTTTAGAGTCAGTCACTCTCCCAATCTGTTCAGCTTCAACCTGATTTCTTTCGAAGCAGTCAATGAGAACATCTTTGTCAGTTTTGTCTGCAACTACGGCAAAACCCCATCCCATGTTGAAAGTCCTCAGCATCTCGTCGTCCGTGATAACGCCCCTTACTTCTGGAGCAGTTTCTTGAACAAGTCCGAAAATTGGTTGAGGCTTAAAGTTGTCGAACTCAAATCCTATTCCTTTGGAAAAACGCATCAGCCTATTGAACTTTAAATAGGCGTCACCTGTGATGTGAACCAAACCTTTCAGTTTATGCTCCTTGGCAGCATTCAAGACAGGTTTAACGTATATTTTTGTTGGTTCCAAAACTTCGTTGATGAGTTCTCTTTCAAGCCCGTCCGGAATATCATGTGGCTCATATTTGCCACCCCAATGCTTGAAAAGAACCTTTCTCGCCAAAGATATTCCGTTGCTGTGGATGCCGGAGCTTCTCAAGCCGATCACAACATCCCCGGGCTTAATGTTGTTTCCAAAGACTATGTCATCCTTAAACAGTTCACCTACGCAGGCGAAGATCATGTCGAAGCCCTTTCCCTCTGTAACTCCTCGAATAATCTCAGCTACATCCCCTATTTCTCCGCTTGGCACTATGCACTCAGCTTCGTGTGCACCCTTCGCTATGCTTTTCATCCATTCGCCTATCAAATGAGGATCAGATATTTGAGCGTGGATGTTGTCCACAACGGCTAACGGTCTCGCGCCAGATCGGATGACATCGTTTACGGCCATTGCAACTCCGTCGATGCCTATGGTGTCATACTTGTCTGCCAGTTGTGCCAGAAGAACTTTGGTTCCGATTCCCTCTATGACAAAATCGAGGTACCGATCGCCGATGGGAAAGATGTTACCGTAAGGAAGTTGAACGACGCTTCCGTATTTGCTAAATCTGTAGGTTTGTTTCAGAGTGTCTAATGCCGCTTTGGATCTTGCTCTTAGTTTCCTGTCTACACCAGCCTCTGCGTAAGTAAATTTCTCTGACACCAAGTTCACCTAAAAAATCAATAACACGGCAAGATTCGATCACGTCACTATTTCTTGAAGCTGCTTGCTTTCCCACGCCCTTCTTATCTCTAAGGCTATTCTGTCACCCATACTCATTCTTCTTTGATACTTCGCATTGGCGTACTGCGAACCGACTCCCATGTGAGTGTTTGTTCCACCACCGTGTCTCAACGCAACATCTTGTGTAACTGGAATATGCATGTAAGCCGCTTTTCCTTCAGGCACATCGTACAAACCATACTCTACTGCAGTTCCGGGTCCGATCTTACTCCATGTAATAAGCGTCTGCAGACACCATGCACCAATTATTCCGGGAGACTCGTATTTTCTCGTCGCCAACAAAAATGCATCGGCAAATCTATGCACTTCCTTGAGTAAAGACTCTCTCAGACTCATAGACAAATGTGCAGTGACTTCAAATGAAGGAACTTTCTTAATTTTCTGTTGCACATCAACTGGGAGCCTCTTTAACCCATCAAATATGGTTTCCCTCCGCTCATCTATGGATAGAAACTGATTTGCCAAGCAGACTCTTGCGGCTTCCAAGCTTACGTTGTACAGCTTAGCGTAACAATCATCAATGTCTCCCCACTCTTTTTTTGCATCAAGCGGGGAAAAGAAGAAGTTGAAGTTTGCATGTGGACCGAGAACTATCTGCTCAATCCTGGCTCGTTCTAAACTTTCTCTGTTAAGGTTTCCGGCTTTGATTTCTTTTCTAACCTTCTCTTCGAGGTGGTTTGAATTCGCCGCGAAAATGAATTCTCTTTCAAATTTCCTCTGCGCATGCTCTGCTTTCAGCAAGAGGGGATCGTCAATATATTCTTTGAATTTTATGCCATCTTCGTATACGTCGTATTTGTGGGATTTTGGATATGGAATACCTGCTTGTTCAGCAAACCAGTAATAATCTCTCTCAACTTCTCCTCGGTTTTCAATTTTCAACAGTTTCCTTGAACCTACAATCGGCACCGCAAATTTGTTTTCGATAACGCTGCAGTGTTCGTCGCCTCCAACGTAGACGGAGAATGCTCTGTTCGGAATCTGGACACATTCGAGCTCAACCAGATCGTCGACGTATTTGACAATGTCTGAATATTTGTCTAGGATTAAGATTACACTCTTCCACGCGGATTCCTTTTTTATGTCAGCTGGGTCGTTGACTACGATTAGGTCTCTGCGAGCGACTGTGGGTAAATCTTCTATAACTTCACCCGGTTTTCCAACCATTGGGTTTTGAAGGTAAATTCTGGCTCTTTGAGGGGTTGTATAAATTATCGCCTTCAGGTTATAATCTCTCTGTCCCAGCCAAGCGTCAAGTGCGGAGTGAGAGCCGAGGTTAAGCCCGACCGGTTTTCGATAGGACCGAACAACCTCTTGCATTTCCTCTCTTTCTATAACCACCTTATCTCACCTTATGTTTTTAATATCTCCACTAGGTATGGCATTGAATAATTAAAAATTTAAAGTTTTTGTAAACAAAAATTTAAACAAAAGCGTTAAAGAAACGTCAAGGAACAGACACGGAAAATCGTTAAAACTTCCTACCCGTTAATCTTTCAAATGCTTCAATATACCGTTGGCTCGTCTTCTGTATAATTTTGTCAGGCAAAATAGGTCTCGCTAGTTTGGTTCCTGCTTTCGGCGGTTTTTTATCCCAGCCCTTCATTCTTTCAAGGTAGTCTCTTACTATTTGTTTGTCGAAGCTTTCCTGTATTTTTCCGGGCTGATATTTACTTGCGTCCCAGAACCTGCAGCTGTCAGGGGTCTCAGCTTCGTCTATTAAAATTATTTTTTCAGTTTCATCTTTTCCGAATTCTACTTTGAAATCTGCGAGGATGATTCCGGCTTTTTTTGAGTCTTTCAACATCATCTCATTTAGTTTCAACGTAATTTCTTTGACTTGTGCAATCTCTTCTGGTTTCAGCCATCCGTAAGAAATAATATTCTGCTCCGTGATTAGCCGGTCTTTTGCCTCTAGCTTTGTCGTAAACTCGACCACTGGTTCGCTGAGTTTTGCGGCTAACGCTGGGTCTGTTCCTTCTGGAAGCTTAACTTCACCACGTTGAAATCTCTTCCAGTATGAACCATACAGGTAGTTTCTCCCTATCACTTCAATGGGTATGAGAAAGAGTTTTTTGACGAGCATTTTGTCTGGCTCAGGAACGTCTATTAAATGCGTTTCAATACCTGAGACGTTGCAGTTTGTGAAGCAGTAGGCGGATAGACGACAAAGAACCTCGCCTTTGTGTGGAACTTTGTCAGCCAGCATTACATCATGAGAAGATAATCTATCCGTGTAAACGAATAGAAGCTTTCCTTCACCTGCATCATAGATATCTTTAACCTTGCCACTTCGCAAGAAACGCCTTCCAGAATAATTCATTGTTTCATACACCTTTCAACTCGGAAATCCTTTTTCCCCGCACCTCACTATTAGCAACGTTAACTTCCTTCTTTTTCTTCAATTGAAATTCACGAATTTTTTCGAGCAGTGAAGGATTTTCCAATGCAAATATCTTTACAGTTGCTAAGGCGGCGCTCTCCGGGTTAAGAATAACAAGAGGTGCGACTCCGCTCGGCATCCTTAGAGAGGAGTAGATGTCAGCGCCTCCAAACTTCTCTGAGTGTGGAGGGCAAGCTACAACGGGGAACCTTGTGTTAGCGTCAACTAGCCCGGAAAGTGCATTAGACAAGCCGGCAACCGTGATGTAAACTATTCTATCCCCAGTTTGCTCATAGTTCTCCAAAATGTTCAGTAAGTCTTTTGGCGTTTTGTGCGCTGAAGCTATTCTGTACTCGTAGTGAACATCAAAATGTTCCAGTACACGACCCATAGGAGCCGCAAAGCCAAGATCTTTTCTGGACCCCATTAAGATAATGACGCTTTGCTTAGACATGATAGTATATTTCAGAAAAAACCTATATAAACACGAGGAAAAATCACGTATGACCCATGTTATAGAAAACGAAAGTTTCTTGGGCCGAATTACCCGAAGTGTAGGTATTGCTCAATTAACTCATTTGCTTTGTCAATGTCGTTCATTAACGTTTGTTTTGATCTTTTGTCGTTGTATCCATGTAGTTTCCGTAGAATTCCGTCAATCGTTTGTTCAGGGAACACGTTTCCTTTTTCGTAGTATTTTCTATCTTTCTCTAAACATTTTGCAGATTCATAACAAGACTGTGGCAGGGTTTTTAGCCGGTTCAGATTTCCTCTTTTCTTTTCTCCAAGCGAATCCACATAGAGGTCTTCTGCAAGTTTGATAGACTTTTTATTTGTTAGGCCGTACTCAACTGCCACAGCAATTCCAGCCAAAAGTAAGTAAATGTTTGCTGACCCGTCTGGTGCCCTCAATTCGACCGTTTGTCTGCATTTATTCTTATTCACTGGATTACCGATTCTACCGGGGTTTATTTTTTCTGCCATGTTTCCAGTGGTAGTCCAGCCTAATGGAACTCGTATTAGAGCTGACCTGTTTCCGTATCCCCAGTGTATCCCTGTTGGGGTTTCTTGATGAGAGCCATGTCTCAAGTAGGATATTGGCACCGTGTTGCCAAAGGCTGTGAGGCTTGGAGCGAATTTTAGGAGCCCTCCAATCATCTTCTTTGCTTCGTCACTTAGTCTTCCATCCGAACCCGTCATTATGCTTTTTCCGTTTTTGTAGCCGCGAATATGTATGTGTAATCCGCTTCCAGCGTGACCGGCCTTTAACTTAGGGGCAAAAGTGATGTTTATTCCGTATTTGGCACCGATGTTTCGTATAATCCATTTGGCGATAATTATATGGCCGGCCATATCCTCTAGTGGTTCTAGTGAAAACTCGATTTCATGCTGTTCCATACCGTTATCTGATATGTTGCCGACCTCAGCATGACCGTATTTCACCTTTGCACCGGTCCTAGCAATAGTGCTCAAGATTTCGTTTCTTAGATTTTCCCATTTAACGAAAGGTGAAGATTCATGGTAGCCCTTCTCGGGTTCGCAAGGATATAGGTCTTTTCTTTCTTGTTCAAATTTAATGTAGAATTCAAGTTCGCCTAAGGCTTCAAGTGTAACCCCAGTGTTCTTAAGCAGTTTTTCTTGTGCTTTTCTCAATAT
This sequence comes from Candidatus Bathyarchaeota archaeon, assembly GCA_029883255.1. Next base: position 6,091 of record JAOUJL010000032.1, read on the forward strand.
GTTTTCCTGGGCAATGTCAAGTTGATTCCCGTTTTGATCGAAATAGGCGCACAGAAGATTCAGGGTCGGGATCTGATTGAAAGGATTTGTGAACGCTGTTCTGTATTTCGGTACTATATAGAGGTCGCTTGCTTCTGGGTTGATGTATGAAAAAAGACTTGAACCGTCTACTCTTTCTCCCATTTCTAGGATTTCATTTAGATGTTTTTCGTTGTTGATTACAAAGCTGAGCGATTTCAACCGTCCATCTTCACCGACGTGACAGAGGTTTACCATTTTTATGTCTTTGTCTTTTACAAACTTGATGATGTCTTCTTTGGTGAAGTCTTTAGGTAGCTTTCCAAGATATGTAACCAACGGATTGGGGTTTAGAGATATTAAGGTTGGTTCATTCTGTTGAATTACCATCCATGCACTTCCATTTGTTATGAAAATACACGCACATATTTCTGTTTTGTTCTTCTTGATTTTTCAAGTAGAATTCTACTTTAAGGTAAGAAACCGTGCATTGATAACTTCAATGTTAGAAGTTCAAATCTTGTAGCAAAATGAAGCTACGTCAAATTGCATTGTAGAAAACATCTTTTTGGGAATAATTTTGGCTTTATCAGAAATTTGCCGTCCGAGTAACTCTGAGATTTCATCAAGATCAAACTAATGCCTTTTCTTCATCCGGCATGAAATAGTTTGGAGAGGAGAAAGATAAATGTTTACGCTCGCTTAGACCAAACAGGCACGAGAGTCTCTTTAGTATCTTCTCCGCTGGTAACCCCGTCTTTCACCGTACCCTCTTCTTTCACCATATCTGGGTCGGTCGCGTCTCTCTTCCTCGTATCGTTTGTCAGATAGATTGTTTTCTGTGTTGACTTTTGTGATGGGAGATTCTTCTAGGATTTCGAAACTGCCGTATCTTCCTATGTTCAAACGCATGTTTCCGCGGAAAAGGTTGACATAGCCGTTTGTGATCTGCAGTGTGGCTTCATCGTTTACTTTGTCTATGTTGTCATCCCAAAGCGTTAGATATACGCATCCTGTCTCGTCTCCAACAAGAGCATCCTGAACTCTGCGTGTAGTGTAGTCTCTTGCTGATGTGACGTTTCTAATTTCACTTTTAGAGACGACTTTCACAACGGTGTTTACTTCTCTTGAGCTGGGGGTTAATTTTTCTATCTTTACTTGTTCTTTACTTTCGGATGGTTTTTCATTCGACATGTCTTTTACACTCGCTTCGATTCAATGGTCATTAAACATTCTGGTTCTTAAGCGTTGCGGTAATGCGAACAGTGCATTGCTTCTTCTAATTTAAACTTCTCTCCACCTAGCTTTGAGTGGAGTCAAGACAGCAAACACAACAGTTGTCACAATGAGAACCAGTCAACAAATAACCATCATTTCCGGTTGCAGAGTCATCAAGCTTGGATAAGCTCTGATCTAGCTAAACAAGAACTTTTATTTTCTCGCTGTTAAATTAGGTAGCACACTTGGAGCAATGTGCATGAAAGTTCTTTTCGTGGAACCGCCGAAGGATTACTGGTTTGTCATGGGAGAATATCTTCCGCCACCATACGGAATCCTTCAACTCGCAGCGTATCTTGAAAGCAAAAACAAAAACGTGGAAATAGAAGTATTGGACTGCCAAACTAAAGGTTTAGATTGGAAGGCACTGGAAAAACATGTGGAAGCTTCTGCCCCCGATATTGTTGCCTCAAGCGCACTTGCCACCTGCAATACCTACGTTGCCGTTCGAACCTTAGAAACAGCTAAGAAAGTGAATTCCAATGTCCTGACAGTGGCGGGGGGCCAACATTTCACAATGATGGCCCAAGAAAGCTTGGAAACCTACCCTGAGATTGACGTAATTGTCCGCGGAGAAGGAGAACTAACCCTTGTGGAGTTAGTTAAAGCATTCGCTGAGAAAAAGTCTTTTGCACAAATAAAGGGCATTTCTTTTCGGCACGATGGTGAAATCCAACATAATCCTTCGCGCCCCGTGATTGAGAACTTAGACGACCTGCCATATCCCGGATATCACTTCGTAGAGGATGTAGTTCACAAATACCATTTCACCGCAATGGCGGGTCCTAAAACCAGGTATGCCCTAATTGAGGGATCGAGGGGCTGCCCACACCGCTGTACGTTTTGCACTCAATGGAAGCATTGGGAAGGCATGTGGAGGACCAAATCGCCGAAACGAATCGCAGACGAATTTGAGTTTTGCTACGAAAAATATGGAAGTAGGTTTATCTGGCTGACCGATGACAACTTCGGATTGGGCAAACGTGCAAGCGACTTGGCTGACGAAATTGTCAAACGTGGATTTTCTGATGATGTGATGTGGTTTACGCAGGTGAGATGTGACGATGTTGTGAAGCACCGTGATCTTTTGCCTAGGATGCGAAAATCGGGTCTCCGCTGGACGCTTCTAGGAGTAGAAAGCGCTAGTCGGTCGACGCTTGAAGCTTTTAAAAAAGGGATAAGACCAGAAGACGCTAAAACAGCCGTGAAGTCACTACATGAGAACGACATATTCGCTCAAGCGATGTTGATTATTGGAGAACGCAAGGATTCTGCGGAGTCAATAGCGCGTTTGAGAGAGTTTATGAATGATTTAGATCCCGCTTTTGCGATTTTTGCGATCCTCACCCCGTTTCCTGGAACCGAAGTTTTCGAAGAAGCGAAGCGAAACGGTTGGATCGAGGATTTTAATTGGGCTCATTATGACATGGTTCACGCCATTATGCCCACGGAGACGTTGTCAAGAGAGGAAGTGCAGGAAGAACTTTACAATTGCTACCGCAGCTTCTTCGGCTCTTGGGGTAGAAGATTGACGGGTCTTTTCTCAACGAACGAAATAAAGAGGAGGGTCTTCTGGTACATGGCTACAAAAGGTATTTTAAAGCAGCTAAGAAGTTTGTTTTAAGCTGTGATTCTGTTGTCCCATGTACTATATCGCAATTTCGTTATGATGTTTATGATCAGCGTGTCTTTTTTCGGATTGCTCCTCGTAGGAGCACTCGCTTTGAATCCACCGACGGTGAGGGAAAGCTTTCTTTGGCGCAAACCGTTGATCGGTTCTTTGTTCTGGTTAATCTGCATCTTTGGAATTCTGGCGATTTTCTTCCCGAAACGGTGTTCAGCAGTGTTTGATTTTAAGAAAAAAGAGAAGCACGAACATTCAGATGAAAACCTGTTTGCTTTTCATGGAACACGTTCCATAGTGCAGGGGCATCACCCTGATTGTGAAAACTTTTCTGCTCACGTACTACGAATAGGCGACCGAAGGTTTTGTGCTGCGTGTATTGGGTTGCTTCTAGGAGGACTAATTTCTCTTGTCGGCGCCTTTCTGTATTTTTTCGTCGGTTGGAGTGTTGGCGAGAGCAACCTTCAGGCAGTTTCTGTGGGGCTTGTAGGAGTTAGTTTTGGCTTGTTTCAGTTCAAGGTTAAAAGAAGTGTTGTCCGCCTGGTCTTGAACAGCTTTTTCGTTTTTGGTGCTCTTCTACTCCTAGTTGGAATCGATGAACTGGCTCAAAGCGTATTTGCTGATTTGTTTTTAGTGATTTTGATTGTTTTTTGGCTTTTCACTCGAATATCGCTTTCACAGTGGAATAATTGGAGGATTTGCTACACCTGTAATGTAGCTTCCTGCGAATTTCATAAATCAGGGGAAAAAAGGGTTGAATTATTATCTGCGGCTTAGCCCGTAGAGAGCGCCAACGAGGATTAATATTCCGAAGATGATTACTGCGAATGGTCTGATGTCCAAGGTTTTGACCCAATGTCCTTCAGGGAGCACTAGTTGTAGCAGCCATATGAACCCCCAAAGGATTATTATTACGCCGATGGCCAAGCCTACAAATGTGCCGCCTTTGGGAATTCCGAAACATTCTTCTTCCCGCCTGGGTTTGTGTCTCCGAGAAGGGTAGGCTCCAGTCTTTAGATCTGTTCCACACTGTGCGCAATATTTGGCATCTTCTTCATTTTTGGTTCCGCACTTGGGACAAACGACCATTAAACTCTCTCCTATATCGTATCACTTCTCATTTGGGTTAAATCTTCTTAAGACTTTCGGTATAGTCCAAAAGTCTTATTCCCACCAGTCAACGTGTTCTCGCTTTCTTCTGGCTCGCTCGTTGACTGGAGTCCCACATTTGGAGCAGAATTTTGCGTCTTCTTTTAGTCCGGCTCCACACTTTCTGCAATAGGGCAATTTCACACCTCTAAGAGGGGAGTATTCATTGTTAGAGATATAAAAGTAATTCCAAGGTTCCCGTGTGCTGAAGAAGATCCGATTGTTTGAATGTCTTAGATTTTCATCAACTTCTGATTTTTGGTGAGGCTAACTCACTTTGTGTATTTGTGGTAACGATTTGCTTTTCATAATTCTTATCACAACGTCTCTGAGCATATGTTCTGGGGTAAGACATGAATCATAAAGAGATGCTTTTAGAGGAAGTCTTTGAAAAGGTTGGTGACAAAATAAGTAGGCAAGCTGTCGCTGAGAAAGTGAATCAGTTCCTAAGGTTTGGGAACGTATTTCTCTTCATTGAAGTCATGAGCTTGAGGAAAGAAATTGAAAAGCTAAGAGAAGAGATACAGGATTCAAAGGTCGATGACTTACTTTCTCACCCAATAAGAACACAAGATTATACAAGCCTTAAAGAAAAAGCATTGTTAAAATAGAACGCTACTGCTATCTTTCATGCGAGACAGAGTACATTGTGCAACTTGTGAAGACAGAACGCAAGGTAAAAACGGTTCTGCAGCACTTGAAGAATGGAGAAACGCTCGCCAAGATAACCAGATAGGTGAAGACTAAGTTCGGACATCACGTAGAAAAAAGGCTTGAATGGCTAATCCCCAGTTTTTTTGATGTTTAATCCCCAATCATAAGGCAAAAAATCCACTTTGATTTCCGAACGATTTGCTTTTACAAAGTCTCTATCTTCTTTTCTAAGATATTTTTCAACAAAAGATAAGACGCTTCCAGACGTTTTTTCAAAGTCTTTTTTATACCACTCAAATATAGGTGACAAGTATATGGTCTTGTTTTCTTTGTCAAGTCTCGATCCTTGGGGACTTCTGATAAACGCCTCAGCTGCGTTATCTAGTTCATGATCGAGATTTTTTGTAGTGTATAAACTATTTCTTAAAGCTGGGCAACTCTGTGATGCACAGCTCATGACAAAATGAACCCTAGGATCAGAAGCACTTCTCAACACTTTTTCGATTTGAGAA
>JAOUJL010000244.1 GCA_029883255.1 Candidatus Bathyarchaeota archaeon
GGCACGTCGATGACAACTGATCGCGGTTCCACTTCTGCCTCTGAAGCAATTTGGTTTCTTATTTGATTTCGAATTTCCTCAACGCTGAAGATGCTGGATACCGTTTTGTCTTTCATATAGAAAGTTCGGTCATACACACACTTCAGCAGCCTACGCCTTTCCAAGTTTTGTATGATTTCCTTGGATGTCTTGCACTCTTTCAGCATGGTCCACATAGTGTAGTCGTTGAGGGTTAGATATTGCTCAGGTGATTTAAAGTCTGTCAAGCCTAACTCGTCTTTTGCCTCCTCCATGGCTATGGCAAGCATTATCTGTACTGCTCGCCCGACTCTGTGAAAGTATATGCTTCTGAAGGATTCAATTCGGGCTAGAATGAAGGATTCAAGGGCTGAAAGGGCCCCCAGATCAATTGCAAGGTTTTCATTGAGTATATCAAGCATATGGATGAGTCGGAAGATATCCACGTATCCGTATTGAGCACCTGTGTGGTAGGTATCTCGAACGATGAAGTCGAGTTTGTCCACATCAACGGCACTTCGGATGATCTGATCCATATATGCTCTGCTACGCTTATGTAGCGACCCCACTGCGAGTTTTCCAATCATGTTGGAGCTATATCCAAGTTTGTTAATCACGTCTTTCAGCTCTGATTTCTGGATGATCCATGTTGTCATATCTTCATGCGTTTTGTTGAGAAACTTTGTTAGTATGTGCTCAAATACGTGTGAGAACGGGCCATGTCCAACGTCGTGTAGTAAAGCGGCTATTCGAATGATTTGAACTTCATCTTCAGATAGGACTTGTGAGAGATTCGGATTTTCTGACAAAAGACCGGCTAGGTGCATGACGCCAACGGAGTGTTCGAATCGGGTGTGGTTGGCGCCAGGGTAGACAAACTCCGTTCCCGCAAGTTGCCGTAGTCGACGAAGCCTCTGCACTGGAAAAGAGTCAATGACTTCTTTCTCTGCTTCGGTGATGTAAACGTATCCATAAACAGGGTCTTTGATTTCGCCCCAGTATCGCCGCATTGTAAGTTCTCCTAAGCTCTGCTAACCTTGGCATATTAATAAAGTGATTGATGTATATGATGAGTAATGGAAACGCTATAGGAAACATTTTGTGTGAAAAGGCGGGCTGTCATGTGAAGGGAAAAGGGCTGTTCATCTGTATCGAGGGGCTGGATGCCAGCGGAAAGACCACGCATGCGCATCGGCTTGTGCGGAACCTGCAAAAGAGAGGTTTCGACGCCATATACACCACGGAACCGAGTGCAGGAGAGATTGGGAAGTTTATAAGAACGTATGTTCTTGAGAGGAGAAAACGTGTGCCAAGCGTGGTTGAAGCTCTTCTTTTTGCGGTTGACCGCGTCGACCATGTGGAAAAGGAGATCAAGCCTGCGTTGCAAGAAGGCAAAATCGTGGTTTCTGACAGGTATGTGTATTCGTCTCTGGCTTACCAAGGAGCGGCGGGGTTGGACATAAAGTGGATTGAGGAGATCAACGAGTTGGCTCTTCCTCCGGATCTGGCGATCTACATCGATGTTCCAGCTGAGGTTGTGGTGAGGAGGTTGCGGGGAAGGAGATCAGTGATGGAGAGACTGAAGATTCAGCGTAAAGTTCGAGAGGTTTACATGAGACTGGTAAAGAATGGAAGCTTGATCCCTGTTGATGGAGACCGACGGAGGGATGAAGTGTCAAAGGATGCTTTAACAATTGTTCTGGATTTTTTTAAAATTTTGGAGAAACATTGATGCGCATTGTATCAAAGAGTTCTTGAATATTCTAAGGTTAATGGTTTTAGTCGTTTTTTAGAAAGGTCTTCATTTACACGCTTTGCTATGAAGGCAATGAGTTCTTCCAAAGAAACGTGTTGTGCACCACGTTCATGGGTGACTCGCAATTCCATGCTGCTACCATAGAACATGAAACGGAGTAGATGATAATCAAACTTTAATGGAACACGTTTACCCTTTTTGTTTACATGATAACGGACAACGCAGAAAAAATCTAAAACCGAGAAAGTCTTATCGACAACGCTTTTGCGAAACCTGTTCAACTCCTCCTCATCTAAATAATTGAACTCTTCGGCTTCAGCCACTCCAAACTCGAAGCTAACCTCGCATTTCAATAAGGAAGCAGGTACAATGCGTTTTAGATCGCAGATTTCATGGTTTAGTTGATAGAGAGCATGAAGAATCGCCTCCTGCATCTTCGCTATTGAGGATGTGGGCGCGAATCGTGCAAATCCGTGCACGGTTTCCGGAAAATTTTCATAGCGTCCCAGCAAGGGGCAATACCTTCCTGTGACCAGATCATGTCCCTTTTATCTTTCTTGCTTTATCGAGGTTTTCAAGCAACGCAGACAGAGTCGCTCCCAATTTTTGCAGCTGTTCTGGATCTTTTTCTTCTCTTATTTTCGTGTTCATTTCCTCTATCTTTTTGAGAAGAGTTGATTCTAAACTGGTGAGAAGCACGGAGTCGGATTTCTCTATCGGTTGCTCTCCCTCTTTCACCACTACCACACGTTTTTTACACTTTACGCACCAGAGTTGCCCACTTTTCAATCTGAACAACGGTGAAGCGCATGCGGGGCACGAAAACTCTGTAAGTGTACCGCCCTGCTTTAGCATGTCAGCCATGGATTGAATGTCCTTTAACCTTCCAGACAATTTTTCTGGCCCCTTGAAGACAACTTTAGTTAGGGGTAGATAATATATGCCTCGGTCCAATTTATACGAGTCCTAGAAAATGAGAAGAAGATTAGTAGAGATACTTAAGAAGAACGCAAATGGTATAAATCAGTGTCTTGGCAATAATTAGAAGTAATTTGA
>JAOUJL010000033.1 GCA_029883255.1 Candidatus Bathyarchaeota archaeon
TTTTCGCTCAGGAAAGACCAGAGCATCCCTTCGCAAAAATTTTAGACGAAATAGCAGATAAGATAGATAACAATAAAACATAAGTTCCTATTGCGTCGCGATTTTATTTACCAGCTGATAGACTTTGCAAGTTCTGCATTTTTCATATTCTTTTTCTTTGCATTGATTGCATATTATGCGGTTTAATTCCTTAATTTCATTGGTCATTTCTCATCCTCTCTCAGTAAAAGAATGTTGATTTCTTGTATATACTATATTCCGCTTTCGTAATATTTACGGAAGCCTACTGATGCTGCAATATGCAAGATTAGGTAAAAAAAGATGGCACGCGATAGTTTTATATGGGTTTATGATGGTAAATCTTGCTTGTGGTGGTTTAGTTTGAATAGGAATGTGGCTTTGACCTCGTTAGCCTGGGGATTATTTTTTGTTTTAATTGGCTTAAGCTGGGCTGTAAGCAATGTTGTAGATGTGGTTCCTTATGTTGCGTTAGGAGCGGGCATTATTTTAATTGGGCTTAATGTCGCGAGGACAGGTTTAGGGATGAGGTTAAGCAAGTTTAGCTTGTTCATGGGGATAGTGGCATTTGCTTTCGGCGGAGTAGCATTGATAGGTTACGAGTTGCCATTGTTCGAAACGATAATTGTGTTAATAGGGCTTTTCATAATTGCAGAAGCAGCAAGGTCACTAACAAAATCTCGGTAAGCAGGTTTAATATTTCGCCAAAACTGGAGATTGTTAATTGGGTAAGTCAGCAATTATCCTTGCAGGTGGATTTTCAAACAGGTTTGGACAAGACAAGGGATTACTGCAATTGGCTAATAAGCCTCTCATAAAGCATGTTTTAGATGCAATCAGCAGTCTTGTTGATGAAAAAATGGTTGTTGCTAGTTCAAAGGTTCAAGCTGAAAATTATGCGAAAGTCTTAGGTTCAGATGTCAATGTCCTTATTGATGTGGATGATGCTCAGAGCCCACTTATAGGCGCTTTAACCGGTTTCAAAGAAGCACATGAAAGATACGCGCTTCTCCTTTCATGCGATACGCCTTTCGTTTCTAGAGATGTTGTTTCGCTTCTGTTTGAATTGTGCATAAATAGAAATGCTGTTATTCCACGTTGGCCAAACGGCTACATAGAGCCTTTACAGGCTGTTTACTGCGCAAAACCAGCGTATGAGGCTGCTCAAAATGCCTTAAGTGAAGGAAAATTGAATATGCAGTCTATGGTAGATAGGCTGCGTAGTGTCCGTTATGTCTCCACGCTTGTTCTACAGCAGTTGGATCCGGGGCTGAGGACGTTCTTTAACGTCAATACGCTGTTGGATTTGAGGAGGGCGGAATCGATGTTGAGACGTGGATAGGTAGGGCTTCCTTTTGTGTGTGCGTGCGTGCAACAGTGCTAGGCCCTCTATTTGGAGCCAAATATGATAACGCGATGGCAAGGATGTCCCGTTTTGGCTGAGCTCTTGTGCTCTACAGCCTACCCCCTCGGGTCTAGTATATGATCCAAATATGATAACGTGGTGAAGAGGAAGATTTTTGTGGCCGGGTTCTTTGCCTGTTTGTGGTCTTCTCTCGTGCTTAGATTAGTTGCGACCAGGCGGAAATGAATAGTTGCGACTATCCAGCAGTCTTGGGCCTGGTCTCCTCTGGCGCTGGTGGCCGTTGGCAATGATCCTTGCTTCTTAGTGGGGAACGGTGCTGATTTGTCTGGACAGCGGAAAATCTCTTTGTCGGGACAAATTGGATGAACTGTGCGGTGCTGTGGCGGACGAGCTGGAAATCGTGCGGAGAGTGCTTGAAGCTTGCGAGTGGACGCGGCAAAACGGTGGAAAGAAACGAGTGGTCAGACCTTTCAGTTACCTCTTGATGGGATTTCTCTTTGAACCTTAATGGATGGTGCGGGGGATTATTATCGAACTCAAATCCGATATCGTAAGTCCGATAGCTGTTAATAGTTCTTGTGCTGAAAATAAATCAAACTCAGTTTATTTCTTAGTAGGCGAAAATGAATTTAGAGATGTTTTAGACGTTATGGCTCCAACATCATAGAGAGATTGACATCTTAAATCTCTTCGCTAGACGGCACCAACAGATTTCGAAAGACGAAATTGTTTTAATTCAAGAAAACTTTATTGAGTATTATGCCTCCTCCTGCAGCTAAGTCGATTCGTGATTTGATTTTCTGGCAGTATGCTAAGATTATTTCCGAGTCCGCTGGTGCTGGGAAGAGGCAGTACGGTTTTGTGATGGACAGGTTCAAGAAGCTTGTTTCCGGAGAGATCTCGTGGTCGACTTCTATTCGGGAGTATGTGAAGGAACGTGAGAAAGCCGGAGAGTGCATTTATTGTGGTGGCAAGAAAGACCTTACACTCGACCACATCTTGCCGAAGTCAAGAGGAGGACCGGATTCGCCTGACAATGCAGTCTGGGTTTGTAAGAGCTGTAACTCTTCGAAGGGTGATAGGCGTCTCTATGAGTGGTATGAGCTAGATAGGCGGTATGAGGTTCCCAGAATAGCTGAGGGAAAATACCTCAAGTTGCTCTATGCCTTGCACGAACAAAGAGGCACCCTTAACGTGAAAGAGATTTCCCAACTCTGTCCAAAGTGCGATCTCGGCGCAAAATGCCCAGAAAAAGAAAAACTTACAGTCTACTGCCTAGAAGGTCTATTCTGCAAAAACTAAAAGCCGCAAGCTGGAACAGAGTGAAAGCGAACGTGCGCTTTTCTGAACGCATTCATTCTTCTTATTAGATTAATTCCGTAATTTTAATAACGAGACTTACCCTTCAATCAATACGTGAAAGCGTGCTTGAGTTGAAATCTACGTCTCGACTTGTGAGGCTCATCAAAAACCATAATATTCAAATTCTGATCGTGTACGGAGGGCTTCGAAGCATAGTATTAATGGGCAGCAGCCTCTTCACTTTTTACGTCTTGTCTTATTTGTCGGCTCCTCCGAGGATTCTCGGAATCATAATTTCTGTCGGATTCCTAGCCTCCGCGCTGGGATCGATGCTGGGCGGATATCTCACTGACAAGGTGGGTAGAAAACACACTTTTGTTGTTTCCTCCATATTGTCAGGTTTAGGTTGGATAGCACTTTCTCTTAGCCAAGATTGGACGCATGTGGCATTTTCATACGGACTGATCAACGGAATGATGGTGTGCGCCTTTCCTGCGTACAACGCCGTGGTTTCAGACAGCGTGCCCGACGATGTTGGTGGGGGACTCGGTATCCTGAACACAGCTATCAATTCCGTATCGATTGTAGGAGCTGTTTTGGGAGCGGCTACCTCCAAATATCTGGGTTTCAGATACCTTTTTATGATTATTTCCCTTCCATGGTTTCTCTCGGCATACCCTATTTTAAGAATCAAGGAAAGGAAATCAGAAGAGACCGAAAAGTCTTCTCAAACAACGAGTCTTAACCCCCTTCACATGTTAAGAAAAAACCCAAGCCTATTGATTCTGTCGTTGTCGGTCCTTCTCATCACTGTTGGAGGGTACGTAGCAAGTTTCTATCCCGATTACGTTAAGAAAGCATTCAGTGTGGACCAATTTCAGGTGGGCCTCTTTGACTCCGTATACGCTGCTCTGTGGGCTGTTTCAAATTACCCCATGGGTTTGTTATCCGACAAGGTGGGTAGAAAGAAGGTCATCGTTCCAGGCTTCACACTCATGGGACTTGCTTGGCTCTTCTTTACAGTTCCTCAGTCTCTTTCTTGGCTTTTCATTCTCTACGCCGTTTATTCTTTGGGGAACTCTATGGGCTTCTATACCACAGCGTTAGTTATGGACATCACTTCAGAACAGAAGAAGGGCACTGCTGTGGGCATTTTCAATTGCTTCATGTATCTAGGTGTTTTCTTAAGTGGAATTGTGGGAGGTGTTGTATGGGAAAGCATGGGCGCCTTAACATCGTTCAGGGTAGCGTTTGTGACATTCACAGCGGCAGCATTGATTATAAATTTCTTCGTTAAGCCTGCGGCACAAAACCCAGAAAACTAAGCCTCACTTAAAATCACTTCCCGTGATGTTTTGCATATTCTCCTGTTTCCAAAAGCATTTTTTCCATGTCGGCTTCAGAGTGTGCTGTGCTCAACGCTCCTGTGTGCGTCGGTAGGAAGAAGACTCCGTTTGCAATCAATCTTAGATGATAATCAATTAGTTTCTTTCTGTCAGCTTTAAACGCCGCATTAGCGTCCTTCACCTCTTCCCTTGTGAAATGAATGTTGAAAAGCGAACTCGCTCCCGTAACTTGCACATCGACGCCATGTGCTTCAAGGATTTCTCTTAACTGTTCCCGTATTTTATCTCCAACCCTGTTCAGTTTGTTTATCAATTCACCATCTTCTAAGATTTTCAGTGTTGCCAACCCCGCCGTCATTGTTATCGGGTTTGCCGCGAAAGTTCCGCCGTGAAAGGAGTAATGCGGTCGTTCATAAGCGCGTGTATCTAGTCTTTCCATGATTTTTCGGGGTCCGCAGAAGGCGCCTATTGGGAAGCCTCCTCCCAAAACTTTTCCAAAAACAGTTATGTCCGGTGTTACACCGTAATATTGCTGGGCTCCACCCGGAGCCAATCGAAAGCCAGTGATCACTTCATCGAAAATTAGCAAAATCCCTTTTTCATCACAAAATTCCCTAAGTCCTTTTAGAAATTCCTTTTCTGCTGGGATGCCTCCGCCAGCGCCGAGAACTGGCTCGATCACAATGGAGGCTACTTCCTCGTTTTTCAGCCTCTCTTTGACTCCTTCAAAGTCATTAAAGGGCAAAAGAATTGTGTCATGGAGAGTACCAACTGTTAAGCCAGCCGATTCTGGAATATTAAAGGGGTAATGAACGCCTACGTGAAGTGCATCGTAGCCTCCATGCCATCCTCCTTCGAACTTGGCGACTTTGCTTCTGCCAGTGCATGCACGGGCTAGACGTGTTGCATACATGTTTGCCTCTGTTCCCGAATTTGTGAATCGCACCATTTCTGCGCCTGAAACCATTTTCACAACTTGCTCAGCTAACTCGATTTCCAGTTCGTGGGATGTTCCGTAATGGGTGCCATTTTCAAGCTGCCTTTTAACAGCGTCAACCACGGCTGAAGGGCTATGGCCAAGTATGAGCGCGGTGTGTCCTAGCCAGAAGTCGATGTATTCGTTTCCGTCAACATCGTAAAGTTTGCTTCCCTTCGCTTTTGCAGTATAAAACGGGTAGGGTTCAAAGTATCTTATCCCGTATGAGACTCCGGCTGGGAGGACTTTTTTAGCTCGCTCGTACAAGGCTTTGGACTTGGAGGTTTTGGAAACATATTCTTCCAACATTTTAAGTCATTTCCACATTCTTTAGTTTTCGCCGAATTTGCTTATTATAGTTTCCACAGCTTCATTTAAATTATTAATAACAGCATCTGCCTGTGGGCATTCTACATTTTTTCCTTCCCTGTTCAAAAGTATGGCGTTTATGCCCAATTTTTTAGGCAAGATTATATCTATTGGCACGTCGTCTCCGATCATAACAGCTTCTTCTGGTCTCACATTCAGAATTTCTAAGACTTTTCTATACATTTTTGGGTTTGTTTTGTCGCATCCTGCTTCATAACCTGTCATAATGAAGTCAAAGTAATTCCTAATTGGCTGAATTGCCTTTTTGAATTGAAAGTAGGCGATTGTTGTAACTATGGCAGTTTTGAATCCGCTTTCCTTTGCTTTTATCACCGCTCCGGCAGCATCTGGATATAGCTGATATGGCTTGCTTTCAAGAAGTCCAACGATGGTGTTCAATGTTTCTTCGTTGACTTTAACTTTTAGCCTCCAGAAAATCTTCGAAAAATAGGAACGCCAATTCTCGTATCCATATTTTGGATAGTCTATGAATGAGACGAAAGCCCATGCTGCCTTAAGTTGCTGTGGTGAGACCTCATAGCCCTTGCTGAAGAGGTATTCAGAAATTTCTGTCTCGGTTACCGGATTCTCTACGTAAGCCAACGTGCCGTACAAATCAAATAATACAGCCTTTATCTTAGCCAGTTAACTCACTCCGTAACCATAAGCTTCACGCTACGTTCATTTATTTCTTTAGGGTTCTGGTGCATCTTCGAGTGTTGAGTGGTGGAAGAAAAATAAAAGGTAGCGCGCGCTTCTCTAACCGCATATTCCAGTTATGCCAAGGCAATTGGGTTGGTTGATCAATGGAATGCCAAAGGTATTAACGGCTCGCTACAGCTGATCTACACATTGTATGAAGTGGTAGGCGTTCTTTGGTTAACCTTGGGCATCTTTTTGTCAGTCACTTCTGCTTACGTCAAGAATACGTCGAGAAACGATCTGTCCAAGCAGTAATTGAAGGGTTTGTACGTGTATGGAGTCTCTTATCGACAAATTGCTGTAAGTGTGGAGAGTTTACAAAACGAAGTTTACAGAACCACTTTAGCTACCATGAATAAGTTAACAGTATCTCATCACAGAACGTTTTAAGTTGATAAGTGCACCATTCAATAGTGAAAGCTCATGCTTCTCAGAATAATCCGCAATTTAACCTCAGAAGAAATACAAGAAAGGATCAGAAAGTTTGAGAAAGAGTTTGGCATAAGTTTTGAGAAGTTCGAAGAGCTTTTTCTTAAACAGCGGTTAGATACGAAGCACGCAAGGGTTTATTTCGACTGGGCGGAGCTAGTGAACAGTTATAAAGGCTACATTGAAGAAGGCCAACTTGATTATTCTGTGGAGGAAATAAAGGAGTTTAAACCAGAACAAGCGGCTCTGCTGACGCAAAAGAGACTAGAATTGTTGTGTATCCTTGCGACTTTAAGGGTTGACTCGATAAACGATTTGGCTCAAAAGGCAAGGCGAAACGTGAAAAATGTGCATCAAGACTTGAACGTGCTGAGCAACCTCGGCTTCGTTAAGTTGAATAGAAGACGAGGAAGAACCATCGTTCAAGAAACTTTCGTGAAAGAGATAACGTTTCTAATCCGTTAATGAGCAATAAACATGCGCCGATACTGGTTTTCAAGAATTTTCGATTACATCCACAACAATGCTTAATTGTCAACTAGCCATATTCTCACGAAAAAAGAGCACAAACATGCACTGACTAGCGGAGGAATAAAATGGTTAACGCAATAATTTTCGGCGCACCGGGGTCGGGTAAGGGCACTTATGCTTCACGGTTGTAATCTAAGCTTAGTGTTGACGTGGTCGCTACTGGCAACATTTTCAGGGAGATCATGAAGGAAGCCACTCCCTTGGGCAGAAAGGTGAAGGGATATGTTGAGAAGGGATTACTAGTTCCTGATGACGTCGTTGTAGAGGTTTTGAAGCAGCGATTAGCAAGAATTCCGAAAGCAAAAGGTTTCATTTTGGACGGTTACCCACGAACAATTGAACAGGCAAAATACTTGGAAAATATTACCAGTATTGAAGTCGTTATACAGCTTATTGTGCCTGACTGGATAATCATCGAACGTTTATCGACACGGAGAATCTGCAAGAACTGCGGAGAAGTCTACAATATCCACCACATGAAGCCGAAAGTGGACATGATATGCGACAAG
This sequence comes from Candidatus Bathyarchaeota archaeon, assembly GCA_029883255.1. The sequence continues at coordinate 7,549 of JAOUJL010000033.1, forward strand.
TGCGGGGGACCAGTTTACCAGCGTTCAGACGACACTCCAGAAGTGATTAAGAAGCGAATTGGCGTCTACGAGCGTCAAACCCAGCCGATTCTGCAAGAAATTTGCGGCTGTTGTTTGGGTTGACTCTGAGACCCATGAGATCAAAGGATATGTAGTGGATACAACCTAAGAGCGAAGAAGCCTCATCTGTTCCGATTTCTCCGAAAGCAATAACAGTGATGTTAGGTGTTTCTGCAGCGGTTCACATTGCTTTGTACTTTGCATTTAAGATGCTCGGGGCTTAGGTTTTTTGCGCGTACTACTGCTCTTTGCCGTGATCTTTGGGTGCCCGACTTTAGAATAGTATTCCTTCGTAATCTAGTGGAGCATTGAAAAAATCATTGATGCAAATCATGCCACTTCCACTTCGTTCCACCTTGTTATGAAGTCAGTTCAATAACTTATCGGGGTTCATCTTCTTTATAAGAGACCTCCTAAACTCGAAAGCCAAGATCAGTCAATTCTCAAATGACTTACTTGTACTTTTCAGTTAGGCTTTGACCTAGAGGTAACGTTGACCTTCTTCTCTTTTCATTTTTATTTTTGGTATCTGCATATATTCAAGGTTTCAGACGTTTTTGGCAAGGCTATCGCGAAACCAAAATAACTACTTGAAATCAGGATTTGTATCACTTTCGGGTTTGCCCTCCATTACACGCATGTCACTCAACGAAGCTACAGTCGGGTTCGGAGAGCATTAATTCTTTCAACAGATACCGGTTTATTTCAAACAAATTCTTTTTCGACAGGAAAGACAAGAACGTATTCTGATTTAACATGCGGCATTATACAGATGTATGATGTATGGTGGATATTAACTCTGAATTCATAACAGTAAAATAGAGATAAGCCTAGAATCTGTTATTGCAGCCAGGGCTGAAGAGTTTGCTGGAGACCTTTGGTTCTTCAACGCAAACCAAAGGCCCAATTAGGGCCTTGAAAGTTTTTCCATTAAATCAACTACCTTGTATTCTTCTTGTTCTTGCGGATGTTGAAGCCTTTCGTATATTCGCAGAGTCTGTTCAGCAGCCTCTCTCCACGTAAAGTATTGGAGCACTCTTCTTCTGCCATTTTGCCCCCATTTTCTGGCTCTGTCAGGATCGCACAGTGTTTCTTTGATTCCCCATGCGATGTCAGTAGGATTCCCGCCATTTACGTGCACGCCATTTTGGTCCGGTCCATATGGAATTACTTGTTCCCTGAATCCAACTACGCCTTGTGCTCCGACAATTATGGGCTTTGCCATAGACATGGCTTCTAGGCTTACTATTCCGAAAGGTTCGTAGATTGATGGAAAGATGCAAACGTCTGCCGCTGCGTAGTGTAAAATACGTTCTTTTTCAGGTACGAATTCGAACCTGTAAGCAACTCTTTCGCTTATCCCGAGTCTGTTTGCTGTCTCAGTTATGTCGTTCTGCTGTTCGCCCTTTCCCAGAATCACCAATTTGGTGTTTGGGTAGTCACCTAAAACCGAAGGCATTGCCTGAACAAGACTTGTGACACCTTTAACCCACGTAAGTCTTCCGAGGAATAGGATCATTTTCTCGTCAGGTCCGATCCCGTATCTTTTGCGTATTGCTTCCACATCTTCAGGCTTGCACTTTCTTGGACTATAATGCTCAGGATCCACGCCGTTCCAGACCACATTTATTTTTGATTTCGGCCATCCGTGTCTAATCAAGTCTTCTTGCATTGCATGACTTACAGTTATTATCTTGTCTACTTTTTGGGATGTCTCCCATTCAAAATGCGAGACAACCTCTGAACCTTGTCCTCCCGCTCTGCCCCACTCAGTACTGTGGACATGAAAAACGACAGGAACTTTTGTTTCATTTTTAACCATGATACCCGATATACTGCTTAACCAATCATGTACGCATACAATGTCGTAGTTCAGACTTTCCTTTTTCAACATACTGTTTATGAATTTTGTTGCACTCAGTATATTGTAGATGAATATGTCATTGAACATGCGGATGTTCGTGCCCCATTTTTTTAAGTCATCAACTACAAACATTGGAAATACGTTGCTCGCATCCGCAATTAAGGGTCTGTGAACCTCTACGCCTTTCATGATCTCCCTAGTCTTCAAGTTCCCAGGGTTAAGAGTGAAAACCGTAACGTCATTGCCCATGGAAACGAACTCACGAGTTATGTAGTCTGCATAAGTGCCCAACCCACCAACGAGGGCAGGAGGATACTCCCAAACGAAGAAGCCAATCCTCAATTATAAACACCACCAGAATCATTCTTCTTCTTTAGATAAACGAACACAGAACCTGCTGATTGCAAATTAGATTACCTCTTCGTTAAAGATGCATTTATGACAGTTAAATAAACTATGAAGTCAGAATCAGAATTCAAACTGAACCTGATTTCTTACACGCTGTCAACAATGCACGGTTAAAAATGACAAAACTCCGGAAAAAATATAAGACGTTTTACAGCCTTCGCTGCCATAATATTATTTCTTTGAGCCCCCCTTCCAGTTGTTCTTCCCGTCCCTTCCTTCAACACGAGGACTGGAACAGTTTCTGAGGGTGTCGTTGTCATTCACTATCACCTTGCATATTTTCGCGTGCTAAATATTTAAGCTAAGTACGAGCAAATCCTAGAACCGAAGGACTCCTTCATATAAATTTTTCTGATGGTCGTCTGCTTTAACTTGTTCGGCGGGAAGTCCCTATCCTTTAGGTTGGGGATGAAAGCTGAAAGCCATATATTTCCATCCTCCGCATTTCTCTCGTGTAGGGAGGAGCTACCCCGAATATAAGCCCGTGGAGACCAAGACCTCCGTAACCCGCTCTTCGGAGAAGAGACCGAGTCTGGTCGGTGAAGCAGGAAACGAAAATTCCACGAAACGCCCTCCGAGCAGAGGCGGTGAGGAGGCAACCGGCAGAAAAAGTGGAAGCCCCAGCTTTCAAGCTGCGGGAGGAGGTCACTGCAATATCTCGTCTCTTTTATTTTGTTTATTGTTCATTAAAACATGGTGAGGGCTTCTTTAACCTACGATTTAGTAATACTCTTCAGCAAAGAAAATTTTCAATATGTTTGCAATATCGGGAAAAATTGCAGAGGTGCAAAAGAGTTACTGAAAACTTGATTCTATGCTTTTATAATAAAAACAGAGAAAAGAGAAAAAAGGGGTGGGGGGGAACGTTTAGCCTAAGTCAACGAAGGAGTTTGCGATCATGCCGCCTGGAGCAGTTCGTACAACAGTCAATGCTGCGCCCGTGGCACTCCTGACCTCAACCTTCATGGTATCATAGTCGTTGAGCATAGTGGTTGTGCTGTTTGAATTTAGTCGGATCATCAGAAAGGCTTTCTCTGTCGACTCTAGCACTGTGTTGCCGTTGTCGTTGTATATCGCGAACTTGGCTTGGTTATCAGACAGGTCAAGTGTGGTGCTCAAATCATCCCAGGTTGTGTTGGTCGTTGATGGATGAACGCCCTCGTATATGTTTAGGAGTGTTGCGTTTGGCAAGTATACTGAGACTATGACTGAGCTGTTGCTGAGGTCTATTGAGGCGTGGCCGGCTGCAAGCTTCACTGGTACAAGAATGTATAGGACCTGGGTTGAGGTCTGGTTAGTTTTTGCTGTTACCAATCCGTCCAGTTGCAGTGCGGTCAGAGACTCTGCAAGACCTGACTGCATTGTTTCTTTTGTTTTCTGTGTGGTGTAGA
>JAOUJL010000245.1 GCA_029883255.1 Candidatus Bathyarchaeota archaeon
TGTGCCCTTTGCGGCTAGGAAAAAGGCTGTTTTTGATTTGATGCTGGGTGAGGGTGCTTCTTTTGAAGAAGTCGATGAAAGCACCATTCCTTCCTCTTGGGAAAAGGCCTTGACTGAGATAACATTATGCGAAAAGCCGTCAGTGGTCATGGTGATTGGTGGCGTTGACTCGGGCAAAACGAGTTTTTGTACCTATCTTATAAACCAAGCTTTGGAAAAGAAATGGAAAGCAGCTGTTATTGACGCTGATGTGGGACAGTCTGATGTGGGACCTCCTTCCACCATCGGATTTAGTCACGTTAAGACACCGATAAAGGACCTTTTTGAAATAAACGCGGAAAACGCATATTTTGTGGGACTGACGAGTCCGAGTAGGGCAATAAACAGAGTTGTGGAAGGGTTAATTACGTTAAAAGATGGGGCTTTAGATGCAGGTGTAGATTTTCTTGTCATAAACACGGATGGATGGGTTGCTGATGAAGACGCCGCCAGATACAAGGTTCTGTTGACGGAAAAAGTTACTCCTAATATAGTTGTAGGAATACAGGATGACGACGAGTTGGCGCCTATATTAACCGCGTTGAAGAAGACGAAGGTTCTAGCGATAGACTCTCCACCCGCGATACAGAAAAGAAATAGGGAGAAAAGAAAAATCCTCCGTGAGCTAAGTTACAAGAAATATTTGAAAAAGGCTAAGGTGCAGTCGTTTCTCATGAACTGGATTAGAGTTGAAAGGGTTCCGTTAGGAGTCGGTGTTTCTCCAACCGCGGCGCATATGAAACAAATAGAGGAATGCTTGGGGGTAAGTCCTATTTACTGTGAAGAAACACCCACTAACATGTTTATCATTTTGAGGAAAGAGCAATGGGTTGATGAAGAACAGATAAGGAAGATTGAGGAAAGTTTGGGAAGGAAGGCGATAGTGATAAAGGAAGGCAATGAAGAAGGCTTGCTTGTTGGATTACAAAATGAGTTAGGCAGTTTCCTGGGAATCGGTGTCTTGCTTGAGGTGCACTATAGGAGGCGGGTAATGAAGGTTTACACTCCAGTAAGCGAGAACGTATCAACCATTTGTGTTGGTCAAATAAAACTGGACAAAAACGGAAGAGAAATCGGCTTGAGCTCAATTTTTGCGGATTGACGACAGTTTTATCCTATTTTTTCATCTGTTTGGTTGGGCAGAGTTCGTTGAGGGGGCAAGGTTTACACAATGGTTTTCTCGCTCTGCAATATTTTCGTCCAAGTGAAATGAGCGATAGATGAACTGGAAGATAGTCTATAGGTGTGTAAAGAGATTGAAGAGTTTGTCGTGTCGTCTCGTAGCTAGCGTTTGGCGGAACTAACCCTAGTCTTTTTGAAACTCGGTTCACATGGGTATCTATGGGGATGGTTGGTTTATCGGTGCAAAAGAGGAGGATGACATCAGCGGTTTTTGGACCTACTCCAGGAAGGTGTAGAAGTATTTTTCGGGCCTCTTCAAATGACATAGAATAGATAAAATCCATGGAGCCGTCAAAGTCTTCAAGAATTATGCGGGAAAGATTTCTTATGACTTTAGATTTGTTCTTATACAATCCCGCGACCATTATGGCTTTCTCGATCTCTCTGATGTCTGCCTTTGCCAACGCTTTCGGAGTGATGGGAAACCTTGTTGAGAGATTCCTGAATGCTCGGTGTGTATTTTTGTCAGCGGTGGCTTGAGAAAGCACCGTTCTAATTAATGTTTGAAAGAGGTTTCTGCTTGTTCTGGGCCGTGATGGAAGAGAGAAATTGTTTCGAAGTATTCGCAATATCTTTTTTGCTCTGTTTTTCGCCATTGCGCTGACTTCTTCTGGTTCGTTTGAAGACATAAATAGTCAGTGAGGAACGCTATAAATAAACATGGTAGGGCTACATATGCCACGTGCAAAAATTGTTGAGGAAAAAATCGAGGAAAAAGATACGCTATTCCTTGCCCTTTATCTAGGAACAAAGAATGCGAGTTTAATTCTTTTAAGCGAGGGAGAAGACCGACTAGGCACACTAGCGGTGGCCATACCCCAAGCGTCGAAAATCGTGGGGCCTCCCTTGTCGTCCATTCTGCTTGGAGATCGGAACATGACAATTGCCCGTGTTCTCGCCGAGAGACTTGCCGCGAAAATGAACAAAATCGCGTTAGTATCTGTATTCATTAAGACAGTTGGCGAGTTGGAAGCTGGGCCCGTCCTTTTAAAGCTGGTTGAAAAAACTCTTAAGAGAGGTGACGTTGAGGCATGAGCCTGCGAAGTTTTCTCGATGAAATGGAAAAAAGACTAAAGATGCTGGCATGATATTCTATTGTCTTAAACTCAAAGAATAGACGAGAATGCTTTTTATTCTGCAGATTATAATTGCCAGTAATGTTGTTATCGTGACAATCCACCATCTTGAAAAATTTGGCTACTCTTAAAAACTTCCTATAAAATCCTAGTAGGAGATCTTCGCCGAAGAAGGAGTTCCGCCAAGCAGTTTTGCTGCTGCCGACCCCACGTGTTCACGATGTTTTTCGTCAGTGTAGACTCGTAGAATATTCATGAAGCCCCTGAGCACATCAAATATTCCAGAGATTTCGCTCAGCCGCTGAGGAATCTTCTGGCCACCATGTGTTTTGTGAAACACGGGGATTTCCATAGGTTCCAGCAAGACTGAGTGTCGATACGGAACAGATGGAAGCGTGGGCACGTCGATGACAACTGATCGCGGTTCCACTTCTGCCTCTGAAGCAATTTGGTTTCTTATTTGATTTCGAATTTCCTCAACGCTGAAGATGCTGGATACCGTTTTGTCTTTCATATAGAAAGTTTGG
>JAOUJL010000246.1 GCA_029883255.1 Candidatus Bathyarchaeota archaeon
TACAAGACACGTGAAGAGAAAAAAATTCCACAACGTTTAAGCGAAATTTCAAAGATTTTTGACGTCTTAAAGGGCTTCATAAACATTTTGCGCGTTTACACAGATGAGAAGAATCGCGAAAAAGTCAGCATTGCAGCCACACACATTCTAGGCAGGATTCCCTCATCAGCAAAAATATCCTACTAAAGCGCTCAAAATGCGACAGACAACACTAAAAGGACGAGCGATTTTTGAAGGACGCTGTGAAGCCCAAGCATTAGTCTCCACAAAGCCCATAAGCTTCTTGGGAGGAGTCGACCCAACAAACGGAAAGATAGTTGAGAAAACCATGATTTATATGGCGAATACGCGCGCGCGGTTTGTACTTCACGCTATGTTAAGGAGAGAGCTGGAGACTGCACCAAGAAAATAGAGAGAAGTGGAGGCCACATGCTTACAGACGTGTGCACAGTTGTGTCGTGGACGGAAATACTCGGAATAAAGACGATGATGACAAACTCCGCGAAAACAGTCTATTACGCACCCACATTAAACAAGACAGAGACGGACTTTGCACCATTAAGACAATGCCTAGAAACAGCCTTAGAAGGATAAGGTTTATTCGAATGAAACTATATTTTGCATGATGCTTCGCAGCGGGGCTCCGGTAGTATAGTCCGGTCAAGTATTCCGGCCTTTCGAGCCGAAGACCCGGGTTCGAATCCCGGCCGGAGCACCATTTTATATTAAAATCTAGCGTTTACGTAGAAGGCTCTAACGCGAGCGAAAACGTCCAGATAAGATACGACCAGTAGCCGCATCCATGAAGATTGTGCGTTTGGCCAACTTTTTCTTGTGTCTCACCTTCAAGGCCCACACTGGCAGCAGTATCATTTCTGCAGAAACTGGTTTCACACCTAATGTCAATCGTAATGTTCGATAGATTTTGTCTATTCCCATCCTTATTCTGGGAACCCTTTCCACTTCACTAGGCAGTTTTGGGACGAAGGTGATGGCTTCATCATCATCCAAGTCTTTCAGTTTTTCTACGCTTCTTGTCATCAACTTGTGAAAGACCACTTCTTTTTTCCTAAGCGATACTATAGCTCCGGTTTGTGCACTAACGTAGTACGTATCGAATTCTCTCTTCTTGAAAAAGAGGAGTTTTTTCGCTTCACGTGTTGCCGAAACTCTCCAGATTGGAATGTACGAAAACTCTGCATCATAGATTTCTTCTTTCTTACCGAAGAATCCGCCTTCAAGCATAGACTTAGCTCTCGTAGAAGCCTCTACTTGAGTAATTCGCATAGGAATCATTAGAACCTCGCCAATAATACTCTTGGAGGGGTTAAACCCGAATCTCGATAACCAATATAAATTCTCGGCGCTACCCCTAACACGCCCCTTTTTCACAACTCGGGTCTTGACAAGGCCATTGAGCACTTCTTCTACATCTTCAACATCAACGTTCAAGTTCTCTGAGATGAAATCCGCTGAGACACTTTTTCTTGCAGAATTGAGAAAGAGCCGAATCTGTTCGTAGAGAGGTTTAGATGGAGGGGAGGGAGCAACTGGTTTTTCTGCAACCCCCTTTTGCTCTAACAAGTACTTCTCAAATAACGTTTTTGATTCTGGCGATAAACATTGGGGAAGATCTTTCTCATCCAGTGTCAAATGATCGGTCACCAGCCACCGAACCTGAAAATCCACTACATCGTCATAAACGTCAGGAGACAACATAAGGAATTCACCGGTTCGGAGACTTGGAAGTCTCTGCAGAACCATACCAGCCCGCATAGGGTCTATTGACTGTATGATTTTCTGCACCCTAGCGATGTCTTGCTTCGTCATCATGCGACCCAAGCACCATGTGTTCACTTGCGCGAGAGCCTTATAATCTATGTCAGTCACGTTTTGGGTGGCCGCCACAAGCCCGATCCCATACTTCCTCGCCTGCTTAAAAAGAAAGGTATAAGCCTCCTTCGGAGGAGGATTCCTAGGATAAGGCGGAATATACGGAGCAATTTCATCAACATAAAATAGCAGCTGAACATCTTCTGAAGGGTTTTTTAACATCCAGCAATAAAGTTCTCTAAGGAGTGTAGCTAGGAAAAACTCCTTGTCGTTTGCGGAGCTCAGAGTGTTCATGTAGATGATGTTAACAGGCACCTTTCCATCGCTTCGGTCCATAAACATGTCGATGTCAATCTGAACTCCCATCTGAAACATGAGCGATGGTGTTCCCACCGTAAGATAACGTAGTTTTCTAGCAATCTCTTGAGGCTCTTTTTTGGTGACAAGATCGTAAAGAGTTCCGGTGATTTTTGCTGGAGGCCTTAGAACTGTGTCAGCCATATGGCACATGTTTTTTATTGTCTGTCCTTCTCGCCATAAATGTTCCAGTATTGTAAACAAGTATGCTTTGGCTCCTTTTCCAGCATCTGAACCTAAGTCGTATCCTAGAAAGCTTGTAAGCGAGCTAGCTGTCATGTCAAGAGCCAAGATGGATTCCTCACGTGGAGTGTCTTCTGTCGGAAACTTCAAAGGGTTAACGCTGATGGGGATGCCTTTGCTGCTGGCAGGAGTGAATACGGCTACTCTCGCCTTCTCAAAGAACTCTTCTTGAATCGTCAAAGATGTTCCATGTTGCTCAATTTCTTCTGAGTTCCCTTTCAAGGCGAGGGAGGAAATATCACCTTGAGGATCGACTATGATCAAAGGGATGTTGTTTCTCACAGCCTCCTCCATCACACATTTACAAAGCACGGTCTTGCCCGATCCGCTGGCACCAAGAGCCATAAAGTGACGGCGAAAAGCCTTCA
>JAOUJL010000247.1 GCA_029883255.1 Candidatus Bathyarchaeota archaeon
GGGACATTGTGGGCTTTACTGCGGTTTATGCGCCCACAGAAACAGAATTCCACAACGTGCAAAGCTTTTGCGGGAAACGCTTCACGAGGAAGGCATGGACTCGTGGTACGAGTATTATCCTTCGATGAAAGATACTTTCCCAACGTTCTGGAAGTTCCTTGACAGCTTGGTGAAAATGGATTGCACCTGCAGAACTGGCGGAGGCCCTCCAGACTGCAAGATAAGGATATGTGCCAAAGAGAAGGGAGTGGATTTGTGTCCTTTTTGCGCGGAATATCCTTGTAGCCTAATTGAGAGTCTCGCCGAACACTATGTCATGGTTATTCAGGATGGAAAGAGATTGCGAAAGATAGGGCTGAAGGCATGGGTTAAAGAGCAGGAGGCAAGAGCTAAACGTGGAGTAGTGTACGCAGACACTCGTGTACGTTGGAGAAAATAAACTTAAAATTCATTTCCTTGTAACACCCTTGATTATTAGACGCTTTGAGTTTAAAGGAAATGGAGGAGAAAACTATGAGGAAAGTGGCTATTGACGGAGAAACCTTAACGATCGAAGATGTGGTTGCAGTAGCGCGTAATGATGTTGAAGTGGAGATTCCGCAGAAGACACGAAAGAAAGTCACAAGGTGTAGACAGATTCTTGAGGAATTCGTGAAAGAGAAGAAGGTTGTTTATGGTGTTACGACAGGATTTGGGGCTTTAGGCAGTGTGAAAATCCCTACAAAGGACATTAAACAACTACAATTCAACTTGATTAGAAGCCATGCGTCAGGTGTTGGAAAACCATTGGATAGAGATGTAACACGGGCACTGATGCTGTTGCGGGTCAACACTCTGGCAAAAGGGAATTCTGGAATAAGGCTGAAAACCTTAGAGACACTGGTTCACATGATCAACAAGGGAGTGCATCCGCTGATTCCGGAAAAAGGGTCTGTGGGTGCTAGTGGCGACCTTTCTCCGTTAGCGCACATGACGTTGGTGATGATAGGCGAAGGTGAGGCGGAGTACAAAGGTAAGAAGATGAGTGGAAGAGAGGCGATCGATAAAGCTGGAATCAGCCCCGTTGAACTCGACTCCAAGGAGGGAATAGCTCTAATCAATGGTGCTCAAATGATGACAGCAATTGGAGTGCTAGCAGTTTACGACAGTGAAACATTGATCAGAACAACTGAAATCGCTACTTCGATGAGTCTCGAAGCTTTAAGTGGAATATCTGATGCGTTCGACGAAAAAATTCATCATGTAAGGCCTCATCCTGGTCAAGTTGAGAGCGCCCAAAACATAAGATCGTTGACGGCCGGAAGCAAGATAATCCAGTCAAGTAGTGAGGCGGTGATGAAGATGAAAAATAGGTCCCCTCAGGACCCCTATTCCTTGAGATGCGCCCCGCAAGTTTTGGGTACAGCGAGAGACGCTGTCGCTTATGCGAGAAGAATAATTGAGATAGAAATCAACTCTGCTACAGACAACCCCTTACTCTTTCCTGATGATAAAGAGTGTTTGTCCGGTGGGAATTTCCATGGACAACCGATAGCCGTTGCAATGGACCTACTGGGGATAGCGCTTACCGTAGTCGGTAATATCTCTGAAAGAAGGGTGGCGAGGCTTATTGATGAAAATTTAAGCGAGGGATTGCCTGCCTTTCTGATATCTGGAGAAGTTGAAAAAGGAATACATAGCGGTTACATGTCAGTCCAATACACTGCTGCTTCGTTGGCTTCAGAGAACAAAGCTTTGGCGCATCCGGCGAGCGTTGACTCGATACCCACATCAGCAAATTTTGAAGACTTCGTAAGCATGGGAACCATTGCTGCGAGAAAAGCTGTGGAAATCCTCAGAAACGTAGAGTATATTGTGGCTATTGAACTATTATGCGCGGCGCAGGGCATAGATTTTCGAGGCTCAGACAAGCTTGGAAAAGGGACAAAAACAGCTTATTCGGTGATAAGAAAAGGAGTGCCCATGTTAAAGGAAGACAGAGCATCATCCAGAGATATAGAAACCGTGGTTGAATTAGTTCGAAACGGAGAGCTTGCAAAGGCTGTAGAGGCAACGATGACGCAGAAGAAGTTGTAGACTCAAGAACAATTAACGATTATGCTAGTTCTTGCAGCGCCCTTAGACGTTTAACTATGTTGGGGTGAGTGGAAAAGAACTCCATTACCCTATCTAACGTTGTTATTTTTCTTCTAAGAACGTTCTCAACAAGCTTTCGATCAGTGGAGTACACTCCAGCCTGTCTTATAGAGGTTGTATCCAAGTCTGCGCGGTCAGGATCTGTTATGAAGAGGCTTTTAAGCGAGCTGGAACCGCTGATATCTCGACGATGTTTTTTCATCCTTCCAGTTGAACGTACGATTTTTGCTAGGCCTTCAGAAAGCTTTCGGGTACCATCTTCAACTATCATGGCGCTGTGGCGATCAGCGTAGTATTCGCGCAAGCGACTTAGGTATAGCGTGAATAAGGTGAGAATCCAGTAGAGAATGATGCTGGCAAGGCCTATGATTGCAGCTCCACCGCTCCTTTCACCCCTACCTGTTCGAGAGGAAAAAAGCATAGAGAGACCGATGGCATAAAACAACGCGGGTAGAAGTGAGACAAACATCATCACCTGAACATCCTTGTGCTTCAGATGCCCTAACTCGTGGCCGATCACAGCTTCCACTTCTTCGGCCTCCAATGTTTCCAAAAGTCCCTTTGTAACCGCCACCCTAGTTCCGGCGATCGGTGACCCGTAGGCGAAGGCGTTTGGTAAGGGAATCTTAGCCAACATAACTCTTGGC
>JAOUJL010000248.1 GCA_029883255.1 Candidatus Bathyarchaeota archaeon
GGCATCGTATGAGGCTCTTGGCAAATTTAGTATAACGCTGTCGATGCTTCCCGTTTGTAGCGTGTCGAGTTCCCAGTCTCCTTTCCAGTCGGTAGCAAATCTACATCCCGTCGCGGTGTAAGAGGTGTGCTTTTGTTTTTTGGGGCATAAGTTTGCGAAGTATGGAATGCCTCTCTCAGCTGCAAGTTGATGGGATTGAAAGAGAAGACTCTCGCATTCTTTGTTTATCAGCACCTCTGGTCGTATTTTTACGATTAAACTTGGGTTAAAGACTGGTTTGTGTTTGTTGTCTTCAAACATCACCTCAAGAAGAAGAGTGGCAATGAGGCGACTTTCTTCAACGAAATCCCCATAGTGGTCAGTCTTCTTCCCGCCAGGTCCGATGGTCTTCTTTTTTTCCAAGAAGTCGGGGACAACAAGTTCTAAGCCCAGCGATGCTCCTATAGGAAAACCTTCATTTGACAAGGATTGGTTAAGGTTGAAGACAAAGGTGCGTAGGGATTCCCGAATTCTCTCTTCTGAAAGACCTTGGGCGAATGGTGCCAAGAAAACGTTGAAGTAATCGAATGCTTGTTCTCCTGAAGTTTCTGTTGAGGCGATTTTGAGGACGTTGGATACTGTTGAAAGTGCGGATTCGAGGCTTTTTGGAGGAAGGGATGATAGTCCTATGAGACTCGTTCTTCCAAGATTTAGTCCGTGTTGAAGGAAGAAACGGAGGTCATGCATGAACTCGTTTGGTTTCAGGATCCAGAAGCCGAGGTTGTTGAGGTGGAGTCTTCCGGAGAGATGGGCGTCGGCGATATCTCTGGGGAGCACGTTGAGCAGAGTGTACTCTTCGAGTACTGCGTCGCCCGCTGCCTTGTGAACAGATTCAACGCCCAAAGATGTGGTGCCTTTTGACCGTATTAGTTGGGTGACGTCGTAGACTGGAAGCCCTAAGCGTGTGAGTTTGTGTCGATATTCTTCGAGTCCTTTTTCCACTAGGACTGCGTTAACGAACTCTCGAATAAGTGGGGCTGTGAGATATTTTGTCTTGAATTCTGATAGGCGGCCTTCGGTTTCTCGTGCAATCTTTTGGGCCATGTCTATAGGAACGTTTGCTTCTCGGACTAGAGAGTCGATGATTTTGTTTCTGTCGAATTCTTCCATTGCCAAGCGTGAGGTGCGGACGAGCATTTTCTTTCTTTTGAAGTACTGGTTCTCGATGTCTTCGGTCATGTCGATGATTGTGCGTCCGAGGTCGGTTAGGCGGTATTTTTTGGCTTCCGCGTCGGGTTCGATGAGGTCTGCTTTTAGAAGGTATTTGAGGTGGTATGCGAATCGGCCTGCGTCTCTTGTGGGGTTGAGGCGTAGGATTTTCATGATTTCGGTGTAGGAGAGTGGTCCTTTGTTTAGGAGAAGGTTTAGCACTTTTAGTCTTATTGATGATGAGACTGCTTTGAGTACATTTAGTCCTGATTGTCTGCGGGGCAAGAGATTGTCCTCCAATGGGATTACTAGTGTTGTCTTAGTTTAAAAAATTGTAGTAGGCTCGGTTTTGTGTGTGCTTTTGATGGGTCTGGGTATAGAAGAGATTGGCTTTGCTTTCACAAAGTATTGTGAATTGCGGCGCTTTCAGTAGCTTAGTTGATTTGTTGTTTGAAACTGATTATGTAAATGTGTTTAACTTTTTTATGAAGAAGTGGTAAAGAGGAATGATCGAGTCGAAAGAATTCCTCGTGGAAATGCACAACTTTCGTTCTTATCTTGGGGCCAAGTAGATGATTTTTAGTTTAATCATTATGAGTACTATGGCGGTAACTATTATTGGAACTGCGATTAGGAGTATGGTTGTTAGAGGCAGACCGCCTACGCTGCCATCTCCTGGAGCGGCTTCAGGCATTATTGTTATTTCTCTTTGGCTTTCTCCGTCGTTGTATCCGTTCTTTGTTGCGGTCGTTTTGATGTTGACGTTAAGTTGGGTAGTTGTTTGTGGTGCTGTGAAAGTGAATGCGGCGTTGCCGTTTGTGTCGGTGAGTTGGCTGGTTGTAGAGAAGTCTCCGCCACTTTCTGACCATATTGTAACCTCTGCGTCTGTAACGGGGTTTGCGTTATATGTTACGTGAACAGTTATGGCTGATGAAGCTCTTGAGTCAACTGTGGTAGGATAACCGATGATTTGAACGTTGAGTGTTCCAGGGTTTATGGTTATTTTTGTTTGGTCTTCACCGTCAGCATAACCCGTCTTTGTAGCTATTGCAGTGATCGTTGTATTGAGTTGTGTGAAGATCTTTGGTGCTGTGAAAACGAATGCGGTGTTGCCGTTTGGATCTGTGATTCCGGTTTCTGTGGAGAAGTTTCCTCCGTTGTCTGACCATATTGTAACTTCTGCGTTTGCAACTGGTTGCCCGTTATATGTGACTTGAGTTGTGATTTGTGATGTTGTTTCGGACTCGATTGTAGAGGGTTCAGGGGTGACTTGGACTGAGAGTGGTGGTAGGACTGTTAAATACTTGTGGTCGGAGCCGTCTGCGTAGCCGTTTTTTGAGGCGGTTGTGGTTATTCTGATGTTGGTTGTTTGGGTTACGTTTGGTGGGTTGAGTGTTGTAGTGAAGTGTCCGGTTGAGTTTGTGTAGCCTGTTGAAGGATCGAAGCTTGTGTGCATGTCCGTTGTGCCGCCTAGCTTGTGGGTGTGTACTGAGAATATGGTGATGTGTGCGTTTTCTGTGGGGTTTGTTCCGTTTGTGACGTGGATTGTGATTGGGACTTGTTGTATGTGTCCGACTATGTAGGCATTTGGA
>JAOUJL010000249.1 GCA_029883255.1 Candidatus Bathyarchaeota archaeon
TTCTCCTCTGACAAACGTTTCACCGAGTAACAAATATGTCCTAAGAATATTAATATTTTCTAGTCAACCTGGGGCCGGCTCCAATCTTCGCCTACGCATGAAAAGGTTTTCAACGCATTGTTTGGACTAGTTTTGCAAGCAAACGTTTTAAGATGGTGCAGATTAGTTAAGCTCGTTTGATGGGCCGGGACTGTCGTGCCGGGATAATGATAGACGTGTAGTCTGCATCCCGTGGGCAGAGTGGATAATGCGCGGGCCTTGAGAGCCCGTGGACCTGTTGGTCCGCATGGGTTCGAATCCCATTCCCGGCGCCAAACTACACAAAACCGCCTCTAAATCTTTGCTTACGTACGCTCAGATTTCTTTTTGTTCCTTGGAAACAGATGGCGTGTGCGCAGACCAAACCTTACGAGAGCTAGCATTAATGGGACTTCCATTAGAGGTCCTATTACTGTAGCTAAGGCTGCGCCTGAGTTAAGTCCGTAAAGGGTTGTTGCAACTGCGATGGCGACTTCAAAGTGGCTGCTTGAACCGATGAGAGTGGTGTCTATTGACGTTGCGTAGTCCCAGTTTGACAGCCAAGCTATTCCGTATGTTATGGCAATCATTGTGGCATAAATGAGTAGATTTGGCGCTGCGAGGTATGCCACCAGAATTGGATCGTTGAGGATTATCTCTCCTTGGAAAGAGAACATGACGATTAACGTGAGTAGCAACGCGATTATGGATATTTTACGTACAAGTTCAAGGTAGGTGGAATCGAACCAATTCTTCCCTTTTCTTCCTATTAGTAACTTTCTGGAAACTGCTCCTAAGGATACTGGAACAGCTATGAAAATGATCACGCTCAGGGCGATTAGATCCCATGGTACAGGTATGCCGCTTACACCAAGATAGAAAGCTGATTGGGGCGCGTAGAGAACAAGCATCAGCAGCGCGTTTATGGCTGTGTTTACTAGCCCTTGGGCAAGATCTCCTTTGGCCAGCATGATCCACCACATGACCATTGCAGTGCATGGGGACATGCCGAGAAGTATGACTCCAGCAATGTACTGGGGATTCCCTTGTAGGAACGTGTTCGCGTAGAGTGTCATTAAAGGTGGAGTAATGATCCAGTTCGCAATTATGGTGAGAAGCATAGGTTTTGGTTTCCTTACAGCCTTCTTAATATCGCTAAAAGCTATGCCCACAACCGTAGGGTACATCATAAAAAATAGGCAGATGCCAATCGGAATCGATAACTTGGCAAATTTCAAAGAGTCTAAATACTGACCGAAATCTGGAAGAAACCTTCCGAGTAATAATCCAATGACTATGCATGCGAAAATCCATAACGTGAGATATTTCTCAAATATGCCAAGCTTACGACTTTCTTCAACCATACTTATCTTCCTCTGTCAGGTCCGTCGATTGGGAATTACATATTTAAGTTTGTGAATATGAACAATGGTTCAAAACATATTTAAATATTTTGATATAAGATTTAAATGACGATACAATGGTTGCCAAACGAAAACCAGTGGTAAGCAAAAGACTTGAGCGTTTAGTGAAGTCAAGCATTTGTCCAGCAGAAGATGTCACAAAGTACGCTTCAGAACTCAGACAACTCGTACATGAAACAACGGAAGAAAATGCATTGAAAAAGCAAAGTCGACTCTTCAAAGCACTTGCTGACAAGACAAGATTAAAAATATTGATGCTCCTTAACACCAGAGAAATGTGCGTTTGCGAGATTATGGTTGCACTGGATTTGACCCAGCCTACAGCCTCTCATCATCTGGGCATACTAGAAGCGGTAGAACTGGCAAAAAAGAGACGCGAAGGAAAATGGATCTTCTATAGCCTAAAAAACAAGCGGATCATGAAACTCATAAAAGAATCCATGAAAAAAGCGGTGACTTGACTGGAACTTCTGGGTTTAAACCGAGCTTTCGTGCGTGCGTCCATCTACTGAAAATTCTTCGCACGATTTTTCCTCTAACTTCGCACCTCTGCATACACGTATTTATCGTTGTTGCACTGCCATGATTGGTCGCTTATGCTTTAAGGTTCTCTGAGAACTATCTGCAAAGTATTTTAGTCTCACAATTAAACTTTGATTTGTATTCAGAAACAGTGGAGGCTGCGGAAGCTGAACAAGGCTGTACACAGGGTAGTTTTTCATGTCGATATGGATCAGTTTTTTGCTGCCGTAGAAGAACGAAAGCATCCTGAATACAAAGGCAAACCAGTAGTTGTGGGAGCTGATCCTAAAAAAGGAAAAGGAAGAGGAGTAGTGAGCACCTGCAACTATGAAGCCAGAAAATTTGGCATACACTCCGCGATGCCGATCTCAAGAGCTTGGAAACGATGCCCAGAAGCAATCTATCTGCCCGTAAACTTCAAACTCTATATTAAAGCGTCCTCTCGAATCATGGCAATTCTCAGAAAATATGCGGACAAATTCGAGCAGTGGGGGCTAGATGAGGCATTTCTCGACGTAAGTTCAAAAGCTCGAAACTTCGGAGAGGCTAGAAAGCTTGCAGAAAAAATAAAACAGGAGATCGAAGGCAGCGAAGCACTTGCTTGTTCAATAGGAGTTGGACCCAATAAACTTGTAGCAAAAATCGCCAGCGACTTTGAGAAACCTAATGGACTAACAGTTGTAGAAGAGAACGAAGTCGAAAATTTCTTGGCTCCACTTCCGGTAAGAAAACTCTTATGGGTGGGAAAAAAGACTGAGCAGAGGCTGAATGCGATAGGAATAAGAACCATTGGCGATCTTGCGACTT
>JAOUJL010000034.1 GCA_029883255.1 Candidatus Bathyarchaeota archaeon
GGGCTGCTCTGAATTTGGCTATTTCCTCAAATAGGTTGTTGTGGGATGCGAAGAAAAACGATAGGCGTGAGGCGAAATCGTCAACGTTTAATCCTCTTTCGAGGGCGGATTCCACGGAGGCTATTCCGTCGTATATTGTGAAGGCTAATTCTTGGAGGGCGTTTGCGCCGGCTTCTCTTATGTGGTATCCACTTATGCTTATCGGATTCCACTTCGGCAAGTGATGAGCACAGTACTCTATGATGTCTGTTACAAGCTTAAGTGAGGGCTTCGGCGGGAATATGCAGAGTTTCTGGGCGAAAAACTCTTTGAGCATGTCGTTTTGGGTTGTTCCTCCAATCTTTTCTCTGGGTACTCCTTGTTTGTCGCCTACTGCTACATACATGGCGAGGAGCATGGCCGCTGGACCGTTTATTGTCATGGAGGTTGTAACCTTGTCGAGGGGGATTCCGTCTAAGAGGACTTCCATGTCCTTCAGGGATGCGACGGCGACTCCGCATATACCGACTTCGCCTCTGGCGAATGGATGGTCTGAGTCGTATCCAGTTATTGTTGGGTAGTCGAAGGCTATACTTAGACCTGTTTCACCTTCTTTTAGCAGGTACTTGAAGCGTTGGTTTGTTTGTTCTGCTGTGCCGTATCCTGAAAACTGTCGCATGGTCCATAGTCTGCCTCTGTACATCGTTGCGTGTACTCCTCGGGTGAATGGGTATTCGCCTGGAAAACCGAGGTCTCGCATGTAATCCATGTTTTTGGTGTCTTCTGGCGTGTAAACTCGTTTTATCAACGTGTCTGAATGGTTTCGGAATTCGTTTTTTCTTTCGGGGCGGTTTTCCATCCATTTTGGCAGCGTTGTCTTTTCCCAGCGTTCCCTCTCTTTCATTATTTCGTTAATTTTTTCTTTGTCGGACATTCGGATTTTGCTCCTTGACAAGCTAATCTTAACTTAAATACCGTTATTGAACCTAAAAATTGTTTTGTTATCGGTTTAAAGCTATCGCTTCATTCGTGCTGTTTCTGAAAATTCTAGCAGGGCGGCGGAGGCTGAGAATCCCCATCCGTAGCCAAGCATCAATATCATGTCGCCCGTGGAAAACTTGTTTTCTGAAACTATTTTTTCAAGGATGAAGAGTAGGCTTGCTCCGGATAAGTTGCCGTATTCGTTGAGCACTTCGTGTGACTCCTTGAGTTTTTCGGGTTGAATTCGGTGGTGCTCAGCCATGAGGTTGAGTATTCTCTTGCTGCCGGTGTGGATCGCCCATTTTTTCGCATTTTTCATTATGTTTTCAGCGTTTTTTCCTAGCAGTTTCTCTATGGCTAGACTGGTGTATTCGACTCCGAGTCTTGGCAGTTTTTTGTCCAAGTGTGAGTAGAAGCCGAACTTGAAGGGTTCGTTTAGGGCTACGATTCTTGCGTAACCAGCCATGATATCGTTCTTTCTGAAGTTTGTGACACTTACAATTTTGTTGACGGATAGTCCATCGCCTTCTCTTGCCATAACGCAGCTGGCCACTCCGTCTCCGAAGAGGAAGTATTCCATGGTGGCGATCCATTTCCTAAGCTCCATCTTTTGCTTGCTCTTATTCTTTATCAATCTGATTTCACGGATTCCCATAACATCTTTCAAGCGTCGCAGTTGGTTGATGAGCCAGTAAGAGTTCACGCCTGAAGTGCAGAGCAGAACATGATCGTGGGGGTGCGTGGCAAGGTGGTCCTCAGCGAGTTCAAAGGCTTTCGTGAATGCTACGCATGCCATTCCTTGAACGTTTACGTGTTTGATGTAGGGGTTGAATCCAAGTTTGCGGATTAAAAGGTGGCTTAAGCCTGGGCACAGAAACGGGTTTGCGTCGTAGGCTGCGATAAAATAGCCTACGTCTTTGACGGATAAGTCAGCTTTTTCTAAAGTGTCTTGGCAAACTTCTAAACAGATGTCGACGAGTTCTTTCGCACTCATGATTGTCTCTTTGTTAGAAGACGAAGGAATAGAGCTAACGAGGTGTCTTTTTGACACCCCCAAGTTGAGTACGTTCTTTTTGACCCCATCGGGGAGCCTGCATGGGAAAGCTTCTATTAGTTCTTCTGTTGAATACTCGTTCTTAGGCACGGCTTTTGATGATTGTAGAATTTGCATGTTAGTAGAAATCTAACAAGAAATTATAAAAAGATTCTTCTTAGGAGGGCTTGTTGATGTTTTGACAGCGAAAACGGCGAGCAATGTTAAGCGTAGGCGTAGCCCAGAGGAAAAGTACGGTAGGTACAAGTGGATCAGGATGCTTGTTCGTCGTAACAGTGAGGAAATACGAGAGATCAAGCGCATGTTAAGAGGCCTCAGTCGTGGTCTCAGTCACTTGATGGATTTTGATTCTGAGTATCTGGTTAACATGGTTTGTCGTGACAGTCGAGACCGGGCGATATTGGATGTGTTGCGTGCAGCTGGATCCGCTGGTTTGTCTCCTAAACAGATTCACGCTAAGGTACGCCGTTACGGTTTGAAGTATCATCATGTTACTCGCAGGATCAAGCGCATGAACAAGCGGATGCAGAATGAGATTGGTGAGCCCCTAGCCGATAAAGTTGGTAGAAACTGGGCTTTGAGTCATTTTATGCTTCGCAATTGGACTGCTAAGATGAACGAGGTTGAAACTGAAATGTAGATGTTGGGCTTTAGCAAGTTTTGGTTATGAAAAATGTGGCGAAACAGAAGGTGAGATTAGTTGGTTAAGAAAATAAAAGCGCGCGAAAGAGTTTTAGAGACATAATAATAGGAAATGTTACTTTTGCTTGTGACATTGGTGTAACATTTTTATTCTAGATTGGATTAGACCAAAGATTCTTCCACAAGTTATAAAAACTGATTCTGCAGATAGAAGAAGCGATGGGGCATGTTGAGGAATTTCGGCTTAAAAGCAATCTTACTCGTTGTGATGGTGGCGCTGTGCTTGGGTGTGCCAATTGTCAATGCGGAAGGCGCTGTGTTGAACTGGACAAGCCCAACAACAGAACATCTCATGTCTGTGTTCATGGTTAGCGCTGATGACGGATGGGCAGTAGGCTTTGATGGAACGATAATTCGGTGGACTGGAACTGAGTGGATACCGGAATTTCCCACAATCGTACTCATGCCACTCTTGATAAGCCTGACATTAGTCGTGGTCATCGTGGCAAAAATAGCTTCAAAGAAGCATAGAAAACCGTTGTTGCCAAGCAAAACCCTACTATAGCGCTACAGCAGTCTCTCTATCTTCTCCTTTTTTTCAGAAGCCTATGATGTGTGCGAATATGTTACCATCCTCTTTCGTGTGCACGTGGTTTTTTGCAAATCAGAGGCTTACATAATAGCAAATCTTTTATGTTGTATCTTATGCGCGCGCTTTGTGGTAGCTGGGGAGAGCAGCGGGCTTTGGTTAACCTGTTAGTTTTGTGGTTTGAATTTGTTTTTTAAACAATTGTCACACGCTATAATTAACAAAATGTCTTTGTTGATTTCAAAGCTGTCTCCGAGACAGAAGGAAAACTACGAGAAATACCGCTGCCGAAGGAATTGTAAGCCAAAAACCAGCTTCAAAACTTTTATAATTCGCGGATCCTAGCGCATAGCTCACAAACCACATACAAAAAAGTGTGAGAATGCTAAAAACAATTGATGAAAAGAGTAGGTGAGACTTAAACTTGAAAATCGACAGTAGAGCGCATGAAACTGTAAGGAGCTGAAGTGTTAACATAAAGATTAGAGCTGGTGCAATCGTTTCTTCTCGTCGCCAATAATCAGCGAACCACCATTCTTCCCTCCGCCAACCGCTAAACATTAACCCATACATCTCAGTTTTCTTAAAAGACCAGAAGGATTCAGGTCCAGGAACAGGAACAGGAAAATCCTCAATCCATAATGCTTGGAGAAAAGGGAGAAAGATCGAAGCTATAAAAATTGAACATGCAATGGCAATAAGAAACTGAAAAATAATCTTTGTTTCCAATACAACCCTCTGAGAATAGTGAAGATCAACAATCTTATAAATCTAAAGTCTTGAATGGGTCAATTTAGCGTTTTCCACCTTAGCTGTATTAAGTGTCTAACCTACAAGGAGCCAGCTAGCGCGCACATGAAATCTAAGGAAAAAAGCTGAAGCAGAAGTAACAAACTAATATCGCAAATCTTTTATCTTGGCTCTTGTGTATTACTAAATCATCTTTGGCAGTCAGAGAAAACAGTGGCCAGTCTCTCCGGCTGTCTTGAGGCTTGCTGTTTTCTTCGGCTGTCTAAATCGTTTGGGTCTGGCCCTGTTTGCCTTGGGAAGAGACTGATGAGTATATTCGTAGTGGGCATCGTAGCAGTGATGATTTTGAGGAGGGCTCTTTTCGCACTATTACGATTGATGCTGACAGGGGCATTAAGGCTGTTATAGGTAAACCTGTAGGTAAAGGCACAACTGAAGTGCAGAGTTATCTTTTTGCGAAGGATAAGGATTGGACTTTGGAGAAGGCTAAGGTTTGGTTTGAGGAGTATCGTGAATCTAAGGTTAAGGAGCATGTTTCTGCGATTTTGCCTTTCAAGGTTTTGGAGGAGATTGTTGACAAGCCTTTGTGGATTCACGGTATAGTTGTGACTGTTTGTTTGTCGGCTCTCGAAGTGGCCACATGGCCTTTGTCGGCAAATGAGTAGTGAAATCTTCTCTGCTATATCGGGCCTGATAGGAACGATCTCAGGAGTATTGATCAGCCAACATGCCTAAGAAATATTATTGGAACCGGGCGGAAGAGGCTAAACTGATTAAGCTGTGGAAGAAAGGCATAGCTAATTTTGAAGTCTTGACGAAGGAGCTGGATCGCACACCAGGGGCTGTAGCCGAAAAAGTTGAGCGTTTGTCGTTGTCTCCGCAGCGGCAGACGACGACAAGTGTTCATCTGAGTGAAGATCTATTGACACATGAGCAAGCGTTGAAAATCTTGTGTAGTGTACTACACACTCTTGGGCAGTCTGATTTAGTTAAATTGGAGTTGCAGCGTCTGCGCATTGTTGTGGATGTTATTCACTCGTATGATTCTGTTTTAGAAAAATGTGGGGTGGGAATTGTTGTCTTAGATTTCTACGCTTGGTTTCGCCTCTGAACCGAATTTCTTGACAACCCAGTCGCGTACCTTGCGCATGTCGTTCTTGAGTCTTTCGATTCCTTCCGTAGTCATCATGCACTTGGATGGGTCTGGTTTTTCAGCTGGGGTGCAGTACAGGTCCATGATGTCGCCTTTGGTCTTTTCTATGGAGTGGATGTTCACTTTTAGTCCCGGATAAACCTCCCACGGGTTAATCTTGATCAGTCTTGTAGGCACCGTCGTGCAGCAGCCCTCAACTCTCACGTAGGCTATTATGAACGGCAGAGTCTTCAGGAAAGGCGTTGCGGAAAACGCCATCACAGAAAACGTGTGCACTTCGCCCCGTAACGGGAGCTCAACCCACTCCGTCTCCTCCACGCGGCATCCAGGGTTCCAGCAGTGCGCTCTCGGCGGACAGAATGTTAAGCCACATTTTGGACATTTTGTTCCATAGAGTTTCTTTTCCAGCAGGCCTTTGAAGAACTTCGATATCATTCCATAGCTGTGGTGATACACTGATGCGTGAGGTCTCTGAATCACCAGATAGTTCGTGGATGACAGCTGATCAAGCCTGTGGCCTCTTGGTCCTTCAACCCATCTCCATCCAACTGTCGACCAGTTGCCCTGTCTAGCCCACTCATCCCATTTCTTGTTGTACTCCAGTGCTTCTACAATTTTCTTGGGTCTATACGTCATTTTCATCAACCTCTCTCAAATATCATTACACCTGATTGGCAACCTGTTCCTCCATGTCCCTGAAGCAGTGCCCTTTGTGCTCCACTTAATGCTCTAGCGTTTGTCTTCCACTTGTTCGCCGTCTGTTCAGTTAGCTGCCAGCAAATCTGCGCTGCCTGTGCAATAGATGTTGCCCCAACCGGGTGTCCCGCTGCAGTGTGCGCTCCGCTTATCTGACACGGAAGTCCACCACCCCATTCCGTGAGGCCTTCCCTTACGAGTTTTTTGCCATCACCGAGTTTGCAGAATCTCAGATCTTCGTACATAGCAAGCTCAACGCCATCATAAGGGTTGAATAGCTCGGCAAAGTCAAGCTGTCTAACCGGATCGTCTATCCCGGCCATCTTGTAGGCCATGTCTCCAGAAGTGCGCATGGATCCGAAATTAGCCATCTCCGGATAGGGTGCAGCAGTCTTCGTTGAAACATCTGGATAAAGCGCCTCGTCTTCTGGATAGAGACCCTTATACATGGGGTTGTCCACACGGTCTCCAGGCCGCATTGTGTCTGTACCTAAACCAACACCAGTAATCCAAACCGGCGAGTCTGTGAACTTCTTAGCTGTTTCTTCGCTCGCCAAAAGCATGCACGCGCCTCCATCGCTTATCATCGCACAATTAAGCGCACGATAGGGCCAAGAAATAAGCCTCGACTTGAACACGTCTTCGACTGTTATGAAGGTTGTTCCATGTTGACTACGCCATTGGGCGTAAGGATTGAAAGTTGCGTTGTTGTGGTTTTTCACGGCGATCTTAGCCATGTCCTCTTCCGTTTCGCCATACAAGTGCATGTGCCTGGTCTCTAACACAGCGTAGTATCCTGTGTAGTAGCCTCCAACTGGAAAGTCCCAGTCCGTGTCGGAAGCAGAAGCAATCATCTCGTTCACCTTAGGCGTGTCCATTTCACTCATTTTTTCCCAGCCGACAACAAGCACGTTCTTGAATATTCCAGATTTTATGTACATGAAGGCATTGATCAAAGCGTCCACAGGGGTTGCTCCACCGGATTCAACGCGGTATGCTGGTTTCGGCAGCAATCCTAAATAGTCATGGATTATCCAGTGGAAACACAACTGTCCAGCCAAGTGGTCGCTGAAGTAAGAGTACATCACGGCGTCTATGTCCTTCGGATAGTCAATGTTGGGATTGTCAGCAAGCATTTCCTTGACTGCTTCAGCGCATAATTCTTCGTGCAGTTCAAAGCGGGGGTTGTCAAACCTAGAAATTCCAGCTCCAACTACAGCAACACGATTACTCATTTTAATCCCTCAACGAACATGGTTTCTAGTGTTAAAATGTGAACGCTATAAAACTTTCGTGAAACAAATGCCCATCTTTATGTTCTTTATTCACTTTTCTTAGGAACCAAGAATTCAACGTGGCGACACTGCGGACAAACATAAACTTCAAAGGGAACAAGTTGTTCACCAAGTTCTGCCAATTCACTAAAAATCAGTTTCCATCCGCCGGATGTTCCACCGACTCTAAACTTTTCAACTCCCATGAACCGCATTCTAATGTTGCATCTCGGGCACGTACGAACATCAGGATTCATCCAATTCACCATGTTACTTCATTAAAGAAATTACAAAACGTATTTAAATCAATCGTGCGAGGTTTTATTTCTTCGTGATTGGAGGATAAATGTTGAAAGGAAAACCGCTCGTTTCCATAGTATCCGCCGGTTTGTCAAAATTCGGAAAACTGGAAGGCTTGTACGCTAGGGAAATTTTCGCACAGGCAGCAAAAGAAGCCTTCGACCGCTGCCCAAACCTAGACCCCAAAAAAGAGATACAGGCATTGTTTGTAGGCCACATGGGGGAATCCTACGAGCATCAGGGACACACAGGCTCAACAGTGGCCGACTGGGCTGGCTTGCTGCACATACCAGCCATAAGAACGGAAGCGGCGTGTGCATCTTCTGCCGCGGCCCTCAGAGCGGGAATATTCGCTGTGCTTTCAGGCTTATTTGACGTTGTTATGGTCGGCGGCGTAGAAAAAATGACCCATAGAACTACATCAGAAGTTACTGAATTTCTGGCCATGGCTTCGGACTTCCCCTTTGAACAGTGGCACGGCATAACATTTCCAGGATTGTTCGCTTTGATGGCTACAGCCCACATGCACAAGTACGGAACAACCGAGGAGCAACTAGCCATGGTCGCAGTGAAAAACCATCATAATGGATCCTTAAATCCGAAGGCCCACATGCAAAAAGAAGTGACACTAGAAAAGGCTTTGTCATCAAGGTTTATCGCTTGGCCCCTGAAACTTTATGATTGTTCACTGATAACGGACGGGGCAAGCTGCTTGATAATAACAAAACCAGAGATAGCTAAAAAATACACCGACCTGCCAATCCACATAATAGGAAGCGGACAAGCAAGCGACAGCATAGGCATGTACGAACGCGAAAGCCTCACATCCCTTACCGCAGCGAAAATCTCAGCAAAACAAGCCTACGAAATGGCAGGAGTGAAACCCGAAGGCATAGATGTTGCAGAAGTTCACGACTGCTTCACGATAGCCGAAATAATAGCGTACGAAGACCTAGGGTTCTGCAAACCAGGCGAAGGCGGACAACTCATCGAAAGAGGCGAAACAAAGCTTGACGGAAGGCTTCCGGTGAACACGAGCGGCGGCCTGAAATCTAAGGGGCATCCTGTGGGCGCGACAGGAACGGCCCAAGCGTACGAAATATATCTGCAACTAACTGAACAAGCTGATAGAAGACAGGTGAAGGATGCAAAGATAGGTTTAGCCCATAACGTCGGCGGTTCTGGTGCAACAGCCGCGGTTCACATTTTCAGGAGGGAATAAAATGAACGAGCAAGCACCATTCACGATAGAGCAATTCTACAAGTACATCAACCTAGGAAAACTGATGGGTGGAAAATGCAAAAAATGCGGCGTAATACATCTTCCGCCAAGACCACTGTGCAACAAATGCCTTTCGAAAGAGTTCGAATGGGTTGAAATTTCACAAAAAGGAAAACTCTTGACATACACCATTATTCATGTGGCACCTCCGCAATTCGAACAGATGGCTCCATACGCAGTTGGCATAATTCAGCTTGAAAAGGGACTAAGAATCCCAGGCATGATAAGAGATATAGAACATGAAGAAATCGAGATAGGAATGGAATTAACAGTAAACTTTGACACATCTGCTGTGCCGTCCCAATGGCCCCAGTGGCCAAGATACTACTTCAAACCTACGCATCCTCAGTAATGCCTTGGCTTGTTCCCTATTTCCGTTTCAGCTTCTTTGATGGCTGAATAGTTTATTGAACACCAATCGATATTCTCATAAAAGCTAGATTTTTCGTCCTTTGTTATGTATTCTCTCATATTTCTTCCCTAGAATTGTAGCAATCTCTTCCCACCGTTTGATGTACTCCTTGAATATAGAGATTTTCCGTTCGAGACTTGTTCTATTTTGCATTTAACCTTCTCCAAAATCATTAGATTAGAAAGAACTATTTCAATCTTTCAGAGAACGAACAAAATCTTATCACCAAAAGGGAAAGGGTTAAAGGGAAACCGTAGTTTTCACAATGAATAGAGAGAATTAAATTTTAATCCAACCAACCAACCAACTTGGACGACGGGGACAACGACGGACGGGGACAACCAACGGGGACAGGCGGAACGTCCAACGACGGTTAATGGACAACGGGGATATGGTTAACCAATTTATTTCCTTCTAGTGGACGGTTAAAAACTGTATACCCGATTCAGCATACATCTATGGATATTAATGGAATAGGAAGGAAGGTACCATCAGAAAATACTACTTCAGATATATGTGTATACGAAATCGAGTATACACTAATAGAGTGAGGGTTAAAGTTGGATATTGACGCTACCATTCTTAAGTACATACTGATTCTCCAAGATTGCCTGCGCGTCAGGATCGACAAGGACGACTTCTTCTAAGGTTAGTAGGGCGAGGCCCTCGGCTTTTCCGCGAAATGTGATTGTACCGAGTATTCCGCTGCCTGTTTTGCCTTCTTCTGGCGTCGTCAGTGTGACAGCAAAGGATACGGTGCCCGCCGTATTGTCTATTACTCCCGGTTGAACGATGAGAAGGCCTGGCGGGACTTCCGATGTGGGAGTTAGGAAATGTCCGTTTGGGATCTCAGTATAAGTTGCTTCCAGATAAGCTGGGTTAAAGTTCAATATCAATTCATAGCCGAAGATTCCGGGATATGCGACCCCAGTGATGTCTATGCTGACAGAGAACTCCTCACCCACCTCGATATCGTTGTACCCAGGGTTCACATAAACCTCAAACGAGGCTGAAGAACCTGAATTGACGCTGACGTCTGTTACAACATATGTTTCTAGCCATGTTCTTAATTGATGAGCTGATACACGAGAACCTTCCAATCTAGTTTGGCCAAAAGCCTCCAACCATCTACACTCACGTGGCACAGAGCCATATAGAGTAGAAGAGGCGATAAGCCTGCCGGTTTTCGCTTCTCTTAACTTAACATCCACGCAGTATTGAAATCGTGTAACGTCAGGCCCCCCTGCGTACTCACACACCTCGAGGACTAATTCTCTCTCATGTTTAATAAAAACAACCAATTGAACTTCAGTCACGTTTGTAGGCAACCACTCTCTTGGAAGGCAGCCCCTGTCCCAATTGGAGTATGTAGGCATTGTAATTGGATGAATACCTTGCCCCTCATAAGCTGCTGCTAGCTCAACTCCTTCTCCCTCTTCTACCAACGCAAATTCGAAAGCAAAGTAAGGGGGGTCCGGATAATATTTACCTTTGAAGTGAACATAAGCGACCACCAACACATATATAGTAAGCAAAATCCCAATGAATTTTGCACAGAATTTTGCCCAAGCTTTTAATGAATATTCGTCTTTGTTCGCGACCAAGGCTGATAAAACTATTTTCCTATTCACTTCTCCTCCTTCTCCTAAACAATGAATAATTGCAGCTTCAAATAACATTTGCGGAAAAATCTTCTATTTCCCCTGAATGGTGTCACTTTTTTAATGATGGGCTAGAGACAAATCTGGTCTTCAAGGTGGTGTGTCGGTGAAGTTATTCAGGTAGAAGGCGAATTTTATGTCTTTCTGGGGAAGGAAGGAATTAAATTTTAATCCAACCAACCAACTTGGACGACGGGGACAACGACGGACGGGGACAACCAACGGGGACAGGCGGAACGTCCAACGACGGTTAATGGACAACGGGGATATGGTTAACCAATTTATTTCCTTCTAG
>JAOUJL010000250.1 GCA_029883255.1 Candidatus Bathyarchaeota archaeon
CCGGTGTGCTTGAAATGAAGGAATACGATCTGATATCAATAGGAACAGGTTCAGCGATGAATATTGTGGGTGTCATGATTCAAGAGAACCCACAGATGAAGGTGGCTGTCATAGATAAGGATGAACCAGGTGGTATTTGTCTGACCCGAGGTTGCATACCATCTAAGATGTTGCTTTATCCCGCTGAGTTGGTCAGGACGATTGGTAGAGCAGGAGAACTCGGCATAGATGTGGACATCAGAAAAGTAGATTTTAGAAGAGTCATGGAAAGGATGAGGACGCTCATCCATAAGGACATAAACATGATCCGTCAGGGACTTTCCCACTCTGAGAACATAGATTACTACCCGGCTGTTGCCGAATTCATCAGGCCATACACGCTGAAGATCGGTGATGCGACAATCACGTCAAAGATGATATTCTTGTGCACTGGATCAAAACCTATCATACCCCCCATAAGAGGACTGGATGAGGTAGGTTATCTGACAAGCGACACAGTTCTCAGTATGAATCAACTGCCTAGAAGCTTGGCCATAGTGGGTGGAGGCTACATAGCTGCGGAATACGGACATTTCTTCTCAGCAATGGGATCGAAAGTCACCATAATCGGCAGAAACCCCCAATTTCTCAAACAAGAAGAACCGGAAGTCTCAGCGCTAGCTAAAAAAGCATTGGGAAAACACATGGCAATTCTCACTAACCATGAGGTACGCGAGGCAGAAAAGACTCCGACTGGTGTGAAAAGGCTTATCGCAGTGAGCAGGGAGAACCGAGAAAGAGTTGTGACATCAGCAGACGAGATATTAGTCGCTGCAGGAAGAGGCCCAAACACAGATGTACTTCATCCTGAAAAAGGAGGAATAAATACAGACAAAAGGGGATGGATCATTGTTGACGAGTACTTGGAAACCTCGCAACCAAACATCTGGGCTTTTGGAGACGCAAACGGCAAGCACCTATTCAAGCACGTGGCAAACTACGAATCTCTAGTCGTCTACTACAACGCTGTACTGAATAGGAAAATGAAGGCAGATTACCACGCGATACCACACGCTGTCTTCACGTATCCCGAGATTGGAAGCGTCGGCCTCAAAGAGAAAGAAGCAATTGGGAAATACGGAGAAGAGAACGTGCTAATCGGGATGTATCGATACGAAAACACTGCTAAAGGAGAAGCCATGGGTGTCAAAGAGTACTTTGTCAAGGTTATCGTTGAGAAGGAGACGGTGAAGATCTTAGGGGCACATATAATTGGTCCTTATGCCTCTGTCCTCATACAAGAGATCATAAACCTCATGTACACGCCTGAACAAAGTGCAGAGCCGATAATTAACGGAATGCATATTCATCCTGCTCTGAATGAGGTTGTAGAAAGAGCATTCAGTTCCCTTATGCTGCCAGATGAGTACCATCAGCTTATTCAGCACCAATAATACAAGGTGATACTGTTTGCCTAGGGCATTGTGCGTACGAAATGGCAATCTTCAAGTGAAAGTCGATAACGACATGAACATTAGAGAAATGTCCTTACCTCTTGTGAGATTAGAAAATGACGCGCGCTCTTCACAAGTTATGGTTATCATACAGGAGTAATAATTACAGAGGCTGACGGAAGTTGGAGAAAAAGAAGAGCAAAAAGAGTCAACTTAAGGTAAAAGGGATGCATTGTGCCAGTTGTGCCCAGAGCATCGAGAAAGTACTGAAAGAGCACCGAGGAGTGAAGGAAGCGAATGTAAACTTCGCAACGGAGAAAGCCTACATAGTATATGATCCAAACCTGACCGACAAAAAAGAACTGATTGAAACTGTGAGATCTACCGGTTACGATATGCAGTCGGAGACGAAAAAGACCATTGTAAAGATCGGTGGAATGACCTGCGCATCCTGCGCCCAAACCATAGGGAACGCCTTGAAAAAAACTGAGGGAATCGTAGAAGCAAACGTGAACCTTGCGACCGACAAGGCAGTTGTTGTGTATGACCCGCAAGAAATCGATTATGGAGAAATAAGAAAGATCATAGAAGCTGCAGGTTATCAAGTTCTTGGCAAAGAAGAAGGTGCAGCCAAGTACGAGAAGGCAATAGAAGAAGAGCAGAGAAAATTTCATAAAGCAAGAATTAGAATGATGGTCGCATGGGCTTTCACCGTACCCATCATAGCCTGGATGATTCCAGAGATGGTCTTTGGAGTAGCCTGGCCGACTCGAGACATTTTTAACATCGGAATGATTCTACTGGCAGTTCCGGTGCTTTTTTGGGCAGGTAAAGAAACACTGCTGTCAGCGGGAAAAAGAGTCTCTCATGGAAGGGCGAATATGGATGTGTTGATCGCCTTAGGGACGTTAACGGCCTTTATTACGGGACCAGCCATGTTTTTCAGCTCAATCCTAAATTACGCAGGAGTTTCTGGAATGATCATGTCCTTCCACCTCTTGGGAAGATACATAGAAGCAAAGGCAAAGGGAAGGGCCTCACAAGCCATCAGAAAGCTGTTAGAGTTAGAGGCTAAGACCGCCCGAATCTTGGTAGATGATGAAGAAAGGGAGGTGCCTTTAGACGAAGTTGAAACAGGAAACGTAATGATCGTTAGACCAGGAGAAAAAATCCCTACAGACGGTATCGTGATTGACGGCCAAAGCGCCGTGGATGAGTCAATGGCCACTGGAGAATCAATGCCCGTACCAAAAAAGGCAGGCGACGAAGTGATAGGCGCCACTGTAAACCAGCTAGGATTGTTGAAGGTAAAAGCCTCAAAAGTGGGACAAGAC
>JAOUJL010000251.1 GCA_029883255.1 Candidatus Bathyarchaeota archaeon
ATCTTCCCCTTCAAGATCAGTTAAGTAAGGCGACTGAAACGGTGGTACAGGTAGATCCATTTTGAAGCCAAACCCTTTCAAAACCTCCGAAACAATCCTGTCCTTGTCCACTAAATGTGAAACGGCTTTTCTGAACTCTCTAGCAGCCAGGCAACGCTCACATGTCTCATCAAAGTATTTGTGATCGTCGTCACCCGTTGGCCACCGTTGATGGTTGATGTCGATCTCGTACTGACCAATATCTATGTATGACCGCATTGTTATGTCTGGGTTCAATGCCCATCTATCAACCCACTCCTTTGCAAGAGGCCAGTCGTTGATGTCAATGAGGCCTGTATCTATGTCTTGGTTTTCGGCATCAGGATTGAGATATATGTGAATTATGAGGTTCGATGCCTTTGGACCATACTGAGCAGCTACTGGAGACACAAATGAACTCATCGCAAGCAAAGAGAAGCAAATTGCTACAAAGAATATATTTTTATATTTGCTGTTCACGCCTTTTTTCTCCTATTCTTTTTATGTGCAGCCGAAAGTTATAATATTTAAGGAATTTAAGGATTGCGGAGATAAGAATATATGCGTCTGCCACCCTAAACAAAGCGAAACGCAAAAAAAACCATATAGTGCGCGCGCTTCCATCCGCATTAGAGTAAAAGAGAGATGAAAATGGGGCTTAAAGCTTATCTGGCAAAGAGAGTGACATTCGCAATAGTGACCATTTTTATCGTTCTCACAGTAAACTTTGTTATTTTTGAGTTGATGCCTGGAGATCCAATGGAAGTATTTGCGTCTTCTGCGAGACTGCAAAGTTTAGAACAAGTTGAGATAGTTAGAGAAATGTTCGGTTTAGATCAACCCATGCACATAAGGTACATCAAGTATATTACCAACATGTTGACTGGACAATTCGGATTTTCTTATCATAGTCGCACCGCAGTTTCTGAGGGGATTATGGCACGCCTTTTGAATACACTGACGTTAATCGGCATTTCTACAGTATTAGCAATAGCAATTGGCGTTGTTGCAGGAGTAATAGCTGCCCAAAAGCGTGGAGGAATATATGACAGCACATCGGTACTGGCTTCGCTGTTGACCTATTCGCTTCCATCCTTCTGGATAGGCATGGTTTTGTTGCTCATATTCCACCGCAACCTAGGCTGGTTCCCTGGATCAGGTGTGGTGCCTTACCAGTGGGCTGTTACGCCTCCTGAGAACCTGTTTGTTGAAATTGCCGGTCGACTAAGCCATCTGTTCCTGCCGGTTGTCACCCTCGTCCTCTTCCAATACGGCGGCTTTCTCCTGCTGACAAGGGCAACAATGTTGGAAACCTTGACCGAGGACTACATAATCACGGCTAGAGCCAAAGGACTCAAAGAGAGAACTGTACTGTTCAAGCATGCTTTGAAAAACGCCTCACTGCCACTTATAACCAACGCAGCCATATCTTTCGGATTTATGTTCAGCGGTGCAATAATCACGGAACAGGTTTTCACGTATCCAGGACTTGGATACTGGCTTTGGCAAGCAATAAACTTTAACGACTATCCAGTTCTCCAAACCATGTTCTTCATAATAAGCCTATGCGTTATCGCAGCGAATCTCATAGCTGACCTTCTTTACGGCATAATAGATCCAAGAATAAAGTATGGGTGACAAGTGGTGGCAGCTTCCAAATCGAAAACCTCGTTCGCAATAAAAAGGTTTGTAAATTTCTTCAAAATCTTTTTGACCAACAAGAGAGGAGTGCTTGGACTCGCCATCCTTGTCGTGTCTTCAACAATCGCTATAATCGCTCCACTCATTGCTCCAAACGATCCAGTTCAAGCCACGTACGTGGCTGGAGACTTCGCTGCACCAATCTGGCTAAAGTGGTTATCTGGAGAACAAGGCTTTTCTGAAAATCTTCAGTTAATTAACGAACCAGGCTTTCCTACTATGTCCTCGGTGACAAATGAATGGAACTTCACAAGCACATCGGAAAACATGGATCTCGCTTATGAACAGAATGATGGAAGCCCATTGAGTGGACCTGGATCCGTTGAAATACTTTTTAGAAGGTCAGCTGGAAAACCCCTCGTGGGCATGGCTGAAGCCCACCTAACCTCTAAGGAGCCTTTAAACTTCCCTTACGAGTCTCCACCTAAATTGTTTATCTGCAATATGAGTATCAGAGTCAGCGGAGTGGAAAATCTTAGAGCCGTTTATGTTATGCTATCAATCAGGCGGGTAGAAAATGGTACAGCATATGTTGTTTGGAATAAGAAGTTTTCCAGTAGCCAGAATTGGACATTCCCCACAATAAGTTCATATTCAACACAAATGAGAGCACTTTTCAGCCCGGGCGGGTTTAATCTGACAGTAGATCCGGCAAAAGTTGTCTTTTCGCAGCCTGATCAGTATGTATTAGACCTCCGTGTATCTTTTGATGATACGAAGCTAGATATGGATGAGAAAAGGGTAGCAACAGCCGTATTCATTGACGATTTTAACATAAAAGCCTATGGTACCACTTACGGCATTCTCGGAACCGATCAGTGGGGAAGGGACATATGGTCACAAATGGTATATGGCGCAAGGATATCACTTTTCGTCGGATTGTTTGCGGCCTTCATCGGCGTGATAATAGGATTGGTGGTCGGTCTAGCTGCTGGTTACGTTGGTCGTATCGTGGATGAAATTCTTATGAGAACAACAGATGTACTGCTTGTCTTGCCAACGTTGCCGCTACTGCTAGTGCTAATCGCAGTTTTAGGACCCTC
>JAOUJL010000252.1 GCA_029883255.1 Candidatus Bathyarchaeota archaeon
ACTCTTGTTACAAGCTACAAAAAAAATATTGCTTCTCCACACACATAATGAGTACATAGGGCTTCAACTTGGGAGTCAACCTCACACCCATCATAATCAAAAAAACAATACGTTTGGAAGACCTAAGAGGCAAGAACCTTGCAGTAGACGCCAACAACACATTGTATCAGTTCTTGTCGTTAATTCGAACACCAGACGGAACACCCCTAAAAGACTCAAACGGACACATCACCTCCCACCTCACAGGACTCATGTTCCGCTCCACACACCTAATACACAATTACGGAATCAACCTAATCTTTGTCTTCGACGGAAAACCGCCTCTACTCAAAGAACAAGAAATTCTAAAGAGACGAGAACTCCGAGAAAAGGCCACAAAAGAATGGAAAAAAGCACTCAACACTAAAAACTACGCCACAGCTTTCTCCAAGGCAATTATGACAAGCCGCTTGACAAAACCATTAATTGATGATGCCAAACAACTCCTCAAACTCCTCGGAATACCTTTTGTCCAAGCACCCAGCGAGGCAGAAGCTCAAACATCCTACATGGCCGCAAGAGGAGACGTTTGGGCTTCAAGCAGCCGCGACTACGACGCTCTCCTTTTCGGATCACCCCGCCTCTTAAGATACCTCACAATCTCGGGCAAAGAATTTCTACCCAGCAAGGGAGTTTCCCGACTATTGAAACCCGAACTCATCGACTTGAAAAACCTACTTTCCTATCATAAACTCAGTCATAAACAACTCATAGACCTAGCAATCTTGATCGGAACCGACTTCAACAATGGAGTGAAAGGAATAGGCCCCAAAACAGCCTTGAAGCTGATGAAGAAATATGGTAAAATAGAGAAACTACCCTGCAACGTTAGGTCAAAGGTTCCTCAACACTACAATGAAGTTCGAAAAATCTTCCTAAAACCCAACGTCACATCTGATTACGCTCTTAAATATGGAAAACTCGACGAAAAGAACCTCTATCAATTTCTCTGTAAACAACGAGATTTTTCTGAGAAAAGTGTAGAAACTGTTGTTCAAAGAATGAAGAAGTTTTACTCAACCAAAAAACAAACCAGCCTGAAAAAATGGGTCGCTATGCCTAACTAGTATTTTTGAGACGTAACTGCAATTTACTTCTAAATTCCAAACGGTAGGACCAAACTGGCCAAGAAAAAGATAAAGCCCTTCAGGCTACTCAGTTTCGCCTTCCTCTTCTTCCACTACTGCTTCCGCTTCCACTTTTTCCTCCGCTTTCCCAACCACTTCTGCCTCAGCGAATCTTCGACTTATCCGCGTTATCTTTATCCGCACATGCTCACCGGGTTTGGCATTTGGAATAAAGCATACGAGCCCCTTAATTCGCGCAACGCCTTCACCTCTACGGCTGGTCTCTTCAATTTCCACATCGTATTCTTTCCCTACCTCAACAGGTTTTGGCGGAAATCGTGGACCAAATCCTCTCCGCTCTCCTCTTTCATATCTCATCATTTTCACCTCTGCTCGTTCTTAAACTAAGTTCTTCACCTTGAAGAAACTAATGTTAACCTATGTGACGTTTAGGGTTCCGTATTTCCCCACGTTCAGTTGAATCTCTCCTCTGAACGAAGTGATATATCCGTTTTCGATCTTGACCGTATCATTAACGTTAACTTCATCAATTTGTTCATTCCATAGAGTTAACTTTATTGTACCAGTGTCATCGCTAACGAGAGCGTCCGCAACGCGGTACGTCTCATTTTTGTACCTTGACTGAACTTCACGAGGATCAGATTTTTCGGTCACCTTTGCTACGACATTCACTCTCCTCATTCCATTTCTCAACTCTTTAATTTTCAAAACGTTTCCTCCTGTTTGCTTATTTTTTCCGCGATAGCAAATTTTTTCCCAACACTCACGATTTTCACCTTCAGACGCTCCCCAACCTTGACTTGAGGTACAAATATTAGAAAGTTTTGTATTCTCGCTATTCCGTCGCCTCTTGTGCCTATGTCATTTATGACCACATCGATTTCTTGCCCTTTTCTAACTGGAACCGGTTGAAAAGGTATAGCATCGAACTTCCGTTCTCTCTTATGTTGGCGTCTCGGTCTTACATGTCTTGGTTTTTCTGAAAGCCTTCTCGGCATCTGTTCTTTCGTCCCTTATCGCGGAACCAGCCATCCAGACAGAACTGCATTGTCGATGAAACGACTTCTAGCTAGCTCCGTTCCGGTATGCCGGTGAAGATGAAGGATTATTGATGTTGAATATAAGTTTTGTCATGTGCAGATTTCGTAGATTGGAAGCGGCGGTAGGCAGGCTAGATTAAAAGACGCACATGAACTAAACAAGCAAGGACTCACACAGAGAGACAGAGACACGTATACTTAGCTCTAGGATCTAACATGGTTTAATGGAAAAGTCAAACCCCGTACATCTCGTTCTTGTTGCAAACAATAAAACTATATTTTTATTGGCTAACGATCTAATGAAAATTTTATAAAAGATACTGTCTAAAACTCGCAGAGAGATGAGAATATGATTCCTGAAATCCCATATCCATACTCAACCATTCTTGAAATTGCCATCACCATTATTGTTGCAGCAATTTTGGAGCGCGTTGTCACAAGGTATTTAAAACGTTTTTCTGGGCAGAGAGAGTTGCCGCCAGGAGTTGGAAACGGCTTGGTATTGATCGTTCGGTTTCTGATCATAGTAGGCGCAGTCATCACGCTTTTCAGAGTTGGGGGGTTGTCCACTGAGTGGTTCACGGCGATTTC
>JAOUJL010000253.1 GCA_029883255.1 Candidatus Bathyarchaeota archaeon
TCCTAGGGCAACAGCTATGTTTGAAGCAGAGTAGACTGCTAGACGGGCAGCTACTACTACAATTGCGAAGCTCAGCAAGAGTGCTGCAACCACAACGCCTTTCTTTCCTTCGCCACCTTCTCTGCTACCACTCAACTTGACAGGCGGCGTTTTTCTCCGCGCAATAAGATACATGTTTGTCAAAAAAGCTGCAAGAAGGATGACACCTATAAAGGGGCTTGGAATATCCAAAATGTGGTATTGATTTATGACCAAAAGCAATGGGATAAGGGCCGTTATGAAAAGCATATCCGTGAGTTCCACTAGTAGGTCGGTACAACAGATTTTGAGGTAACCAAGAATGCCCAATATACCGAGAACCACCCCTATATTGAACACGTTGGAGCCTAGAATGTCACCAATGCTGAGGGCTGGAGTTCCTTGAATAATTGAGAAAAGAGCGACAACTACCTCAGGGGCGGAAGTCAGCACTGCAAGGATTATGAAGCCTGCCGATGCTTCGCTTAATCCTGTCATTTCGATGAGTTTTTCTATTGATTTTATGGCAAAATGGCTAGCCGATGCTAATCCGACCAGCGAGGTAATCAGGATCAGCAGTTGTACTAGGGGATCTTCTAGCATAATGCTCCAACTTTGTCTTAATCGGACTAAATATACTTTATGTGGTGCGCCCGTGGAAAAACATTTATGTGTAATGTTGTATTACCTTACTCGGTATATCGTTCGTATCGAAAATCCAACTAATAATCGGTACTTCGGGAGATATCTCCGTGCGTTCGGGGTTCAAGCCCAGTCTAGGAGGCAGTACATTATATGCGATGGAATAACATTAAAAGACAAATCTCTAAAGCTTCACTGAAACATATGAAAGACAAATGGTGGTATAGATGAAGCTTGAATTGCAGGACTTCTACAAGCTGCTAGTTCGACCGACGGTTGTTATCTCTACAATCTCACCGGGCGGAGTCTCCAATGCTGCGCCTTTCAGCTGGAACTCACCTATGGCAACCAAACCAAAGCCATTCTTCGGCTTCTGCTCAAATGTGAACCATGACACATGGCGAAACATAAAAGAGAACAAAGAATTTGTGGTCAACATGGTCGGGGAGGACTTCGGCCCACTAATGGAGATAATGGAGAAAGACTTCCCCTATGAGGTTAGTGAGATTGAAGAATGCGGATTAACAGAGGTCAAGGCCAATCAAATTAGGCCGCCCCGAATCCAAGAAGCCTACGGTTGGCTTGAATGCAAAATGACCAATTACATATCACTCTCCGAGAGGAATGTCTGGATAATAGGCGAAGTACTGGATGCTGAGGCAAAAGATGAAGCTTTCGACGACGTCGTAGACGTAGCTAAAGTGAAGCCTCTTAACCATATCTGGGGGGAAGCCTTCGTGAAAGACATGAAGATAACAAGGTTCAAGAGAGCCTGAAGATCAGAACTTGTGGGCATCCATGTGTAATATAGAAGATCCCTAGCGAACACAGAAAAAAAGGGGTTTTGCGGGGACTGCGGGGATATCTCCACGACCTGTTTTGCGCCTGTTTGCAACAGCTTAGCCCACTGTTTCTCACAGCGTTACCTTAATTTTATGCTACAGAAAATGTTCGCTACCTTCCAGCGGTTGTTTTAGCCGAGTTTTTCATAGATTTCCTAAAAGACTATCTGAAGTATGTTGGTCGCCAACACACGCTTGAAGATGCTCTCAGAGACATGGTGATGAACGGAATACTTGAACTGCGAGAAAGCGTTAAGGAGTTGCCTTACTTTTCAAGCCAGATGTTGAAAAAATACGGCTACATCATAGTGTTGGATCCGCCGGAGCTGCGGAAGCATCCGCCGAAAGAAGTTGACTGTTAGGGTTTGGCTGCGCGCTACTGGGATTTGAACTCGGCTTAACCTTCCCTTCTTTTTTCGCGAAAATATTGTGTCAATACGGATTCTAAATTCACAAACTATTTTAAACGTTGAAAACAAAAACCGATTTCAAATTGTAGGTGGTACTGCTGTGAAAAGAACCGTAGAAATTGACGTTCCAGACAAGCTGAACGCTTACATCGAGGCTCTGGCAAACTTTCTAAAAACGAAGCCAGACAACATCATCGAACGCACAGTGGCAGACGCTATGAGTTCCATTCCCGACAACATAGAGAAACATTTGGACGTTGAGAAGCTGAAGAAAATCTACGAGCTCAAATAGTGCATGTACACAGTTAACCGTCTCCATTTTTTATGTTTAAACTTCCGCTGAAAAGTCTAAACTCTCACAACACACATTATGTACTCCGCAAACGTGGTTCTTTTCAGAAAGAAAGTCTGTCTCTTTCTCTAAGGCTTCTGATTTAGAGGTTTCATCTTAGCCTTTAGCTTTTCTCTATCCTTTGCTTGCGTTTTGTATTTTCATTAGCCTCTTACTACACATAGAAGTTTCTTTCTTAAATCTTTGGTACAACTTGAAAGGATAGTAGATGCGCGCGCAAAATTTTCCAAAATAAAGCTGTTGCACGTACTCTTTATATTGCATAACGTCTCTTTGACTATTTGGAGTGATTGCATGAGCAAGGCAAAAAGAAAGAACACTAAGCACATCGACACTGACGACGTTGAACAAGAGAAGGAGAGAGAAACTGGGGACATTTATGATGACAAACAGAGAGGAGAAATGTTGAAAGCAGATGAAATTACTGCTACAGAAAATGCGTTCATGCAAGGAAGGGAGATGACGCCGGAAAAGAGGAAACGCCCCAC
>JAOUJL010000254.1 GCA_029883255.1 Candidatus Bathyarchaeota archaeon
TTGATTCATCCAGAGGCGGTTTTAGAGATCTCAGGCATTCCACACGCACAGATTATCAAAATATGATAGACGTCCTCTTAACCTATTTAAGCAAGGTTCCTCTCCCTTTTTAAAGAATAAGTCTTTGAGGTGGCTTCTTGGGAAAAAGGAAAGTCATCAGCGAAGAAGAAATCCAAGATATAGTGCTTCCAGTCGCGAACGATGCGCTCAGTATAGCTACGCGACTGTTAGGTTTTGACAGAGTTTTGGCGAAATGCCAAGATGGTCATGAACGCCTCTGTAGAATTCGCGGTAAAATGAAGAGGAGAGTTTGGAAAAGAATAAGGAACGTAGGCCTCGTTTCTCCGTGGGATTTCCAATCTCATAAACGTGGTGGCGTTATTTGGCGTTACAGAAAGTCTCAGGCTGAATGGCTCCGAAAGAACGGATATAATTCTATTTAACGAGGGGAGCTATAGTGTCTTTTCGAAGAAAAGTGGATAAGAAGCTACTCCGCAAGGAGAAGATGTATGAAGTCAAGAGGCTGATGAAAGAAAAAAGGAGCGAGGAACTCGATGTTTTGGAAGAAGTTTTTGACCGCTCTACGCTCATGACTATCTACGACTTTCTAAACAAGGGAACAATCGACGAGATATATGGTGTTGTGAAAGCTGGAAAGGAAGCTCGAATCTATTGGGGAAAAGATTCAGATGGAGAAGAACTCGCGATCAAGATCTACTTAACCATTTCATCTGAGTTCAGGAAAGGCATGCTTCCCTACATCGAGGGTGACCCACGCTTCGCCCATGTTCGGAGAGACTCGCGGTCTCTCGTCTACGCTTGGGCTCGGAAAGAATTCAAAAACTTGCGGTGTGCACACGAGGCTGGAGTCAAGGTTCCTAAACCCATCGCTGTCAGCAAAAACGTGCTCGTCATGGAGTTTATCGGGAAAAACGGGGTCAGCGCTCCTGTCATGAAGGAAGTGCCTCCCCAGAGTCCAGAACGAGTTTACCGACGGCTACTAGCCTACGTAAAGAAGATGTATCACAAGGCTGAACTGGTTCACGCAGACCTAAGCGAATACAACGTTATGATGTGGAAGAACAAGCCCGTTCTGTTCGATGTTTCACAAGCGGTGTCCTTCAAACATCCAATGGCTCACCAATTTCTACGAAGAGACTTAGAAAACCTCTACCGATACTTCAAAAAACTGGATGTAGATGTACTATCCGTAGATGAAATGTACAGGAGGGTTGTGGGTGGTAAGCGCTAGCACGTTCGTGAAAATTCCGCGAGAACGCATCGGAGCACTTTTAGGTCCTAACGGTCGCGTGAAAGAAGTTATCGAGAAGAAACTCTTGGTTAGTCTTGAAGTAGACAGTGAAACCGGTGACATCAAAATAGTACTAACGCCCACTACACAAGACCCGTCTCTTCTCTTCAGAGCCAAAGAAGTGATTACCGCAATTGGCAGAGGCTTTTCACCGGAACGTGCGTTTAGGCTGATTGGAGACGACGAAGCCGTATTGGAAGTCATTGATTTACGGGAGATTGTCGGCAAATCTCAGTCTGACATAAAGCGACTAAAAGGCAGAATTATTGGAAAGGAAGGAAAAACCCGAAGGATCATTGAAGAGTTGACTGAAGCTAGCGTTTCTGTATTTGGGCACACTATTTCTATCATTGGGGACATGGAACAGGCTGAAGCGGCAAAGGAGGCTATTCAGATGTTCCTTAGAGGAAGCCAACATCGTACAGTGTACCGATTTCTGCATCGAAAGAGAAGAGAACTGAAGAAAAAGAAGATGGAACTCTGGGAGCCGTCACATGAGAAACTGGAAGCGTGAGTGAAAAGAACCTCTATTCTCTTCGATACATCATTTGTTATCATTTAATAGTTGTAGGCTAAAAAAATAATGCAAATTCTAATTTTTCATGTGTTTTTTGTGAATTCACTTCAATTCTTCAGTCACCAGTTTTTTCTAGTGTGGTTAAATTAAAATGTGGGAAACAGTATTTTGAAGAGGATGATGTGTAACCGTTAGGAACTTGAGGGGTTATAGGGGGCTTGATGGGTGGCACAAACCTTTGAAGAAATCAGCGCTGCTGATTTCTTTTACCGCAATCGAGATATAGCTGGCTTCACCAATCCAGCAAGGGCAGTCTTCTCATCCATAAGAGAACTTGTGGAAAACGCCCTTGACGCCTCCGACATATACAGCGTACCTCCAGACGTATACATCCGACTGTCTCAAGAGGAAGAGACAGAACTTGGAGAAGTCACCGTCTATACGTTAAGAGTTGAAGACAACGGTTCCGGCATCCCGCCTCGTCACATACCCTCTGCATTTGGTCAGGTTTTATTCGGTTCAAAATACAAGTTAAAGCAGGCAAGAGGCACATTCGGCCTCGGAGGTACCATGGCAATACTCTACGGGCAAATTACCACACACAAACCTGTTTACGTTGCCTCAAGCACTGGCACATCCAAAATCTACAAGTATAAGTTGATGATAGACATCCAAAGAAACCGCCCCCTCATTCTGGACCGCAAAATCCAGATAAACAAGGAGAAATGGCATGGAACAACCGTTGAATTTTGGCTGGAAGGAGACTATCTCCGAGCCATGCCCAAAATCTTGGAATATTTGAAACAGACAGCACTAGTGACACCGTACGCAAATATAACTTTCATCGGCCCTAAGGGACGTTTATATAAGTTCACCCGTGCCACAACGAAAATGCCACCTCCACCCAAAGAAACATTGCCT
>JAOUJL010000255.1 GCA_029883255.1 Candidatus Bathyarchaeota archaeon
CATCCAACGTATTTGTTGCTGGTTTCATAGGCAATCCTCCCACCAACTTCTTCGACTGTAATTTAATAGAAGGGGTTCCTTACACTCTCGACACTGGAGAGTTCAGATATCCTCTTCCCGAGGATTTGGCAAAAGCCGCAGAGCAATGTACTTCAGGTGTGTGCGTACTAGGTGTGAAGCCGCAAGATGTCCTCGTTTATAAGGATGCCGCGGGGAAGAAGGGTTTGATTAAGGCTCAACTCGAAGTGACAGAGCCCCTTGGCGAAAAGCAGATACTGGACCTCAAAGTAGGAAACTATTCAGTCAAGGCGGTGGTAGACCCCGATTTTAAGGCCGAGATGGGTGACGAGCTTTGGATAAAAATCCCAGTGAACAAGGCATATCTCTTTGATAAGAAGACGGGTAAAGCGCTGAAATAGCTGTTAATAACCGACCTCATATCGAAGACTCGGGTTGATGTTATTCAAAAACTTCAAGTAACTAAACCGGGATTAGACTAATGAACATTGGAGAGATGAAAAGAAGACTCCTTAGGGACACAGAGAAATTAAAGAGTCCAAGCCGCTACCTTAACGCTGGCTACCCTAGATATAATACTCTTTTTGGTCGCGACTCGTTAATTTCCGCTTGGCAGATGCTCGAAATAGATCCCTCAATCGCACGGGGCACTCTCCAGACTTTAGCCAAGTACCAAGGAAAGGCCGTAAACCCGAAGGCTGAGGAGGAACCCGGAAAGATCCTGCACGAATACCGGTTTACTATTGAAGAGCAAGCGGAACTACCACATTGGGACTTTCCATACTATGGTAGCGTTGACAGCACCCCTCTCTTTATAATTCTGGCGGGCAAATACTTCGAGCGAACTGGTGACACGGGGTTCCTTTCAGACATTTGGGATAACATTGTAGCAGCCTTCGGTTGGATCAGGGAGTATGGAGACAAGGATGCGGATAATTACGTGGAGTATACGAGATTGAATCCCAGCGGACTTTTTCACCAAGGATGGCGGGACGGCGTTCAAGACCATTTGAGGATCAAACCTCCAGTGGCAATTGTTGAAGTCCAAGGTTATGTTTATGCCGCATACAAGAGTCTCATTTTTCTGGCCAAAAACTTGAGAAAAGCTAATGTTTCTAAGGAAGCATCAGCGAGGGCGGTGATCTTGAAGAAAAAGTTTAATGAAGATTTTTGGATGGAAAAAGAAAAATATTTTGCTCTAGCTTTGGATGGAGAAAAAAGACAAAGAGATGTGGTCACGTCCAATCCAGGACACCTCCTTTTCGCCGGAATAGTTGCCAGGAAGAAAATAGAGCCTTTAATCTCGCGACTTTTTCAGCCTGATCTTTGGACTTTGTACGGCATAAGAACTCACTCTGCTGAGGACCCGGATTTCGATCCCTACAGTTATCATATGGGCTCTGTTTGGCCCTGCGACAATTGGATCATTTACAAGGGATTGCAGAGTTTGGGTTTTGATCTCTGTGCTGATCAAATTAAGGAAGCCTTGGTACGAGCCTATATAGCGCTTGGAAAGATTCCTGAGTTCTATACGGTGGTGAACAATCGTATTATTGATCTGTCTCAAATGGAAGATGCGTTAGCTAATCCTTTGCAAGCTTGGTCCAGTGCTGGTTTGCTTGAAATGATTTGGGAGAATTGAAGTTTTCTATCCCTTAACCGTCCAGCCGATCATGCCTCTGATGTAGTACTTCTGGAGGAGAACGTAGATCAGAATAGGGACTAACATTACTAGTATGGATGCTGCTGACAGAACGCTCCAATCTACGTGGTGTACTTCTCTCATCAACGGAATGCGCTGTGTAGCCAACAGTTTATCAGGGGACTGAATAAGAATAAGGGCAAGGAAGAAATCGTTCCAAACCCACATGAACTGCAGAACAGCCACGGAGGCTAGGGCGGGAAGGGCCATTGGGAGCACTATTTTATAGAATATTTTAAAGTCTGAGGCACCGTCCACCTTGGCAGCCTCCTCGATTTCGATTGGGAGTCTGAGAAAGAAGTTCCTCATAAACAAAATAATCCATGCAAGTCCCCACGCGGAGTGAACAAGTATCAAACTAATGTAATTGTTTACGAGACCGAGACTGGTCATAATCTGGAAGATTGGCACAGCAATCATTTGTTGAGGAAGCGCCATTATCAAAACTACAGTAAGAAAAATATAGTCTCGAATGGGAAAGCTGAATCTTGCGAA
Organism: Candidatus Bathyarchaeota archaeon; assembly: GCA_029883255.1. The sequence continues at coordinate 2,216 of JAOUJL010000255.1, forward strand.
TCCATAACCTGTAAGCGAAGCTACGAACATCGGTATTAGAGTTGATGGGATCGCAACCAAAAAGGAGTTAAGCATACCCTGTCCCAGCGGGGCGCTCGAATGGCTCCAAGCCTCCACAAAATTCTTGAGTGATGGATTGAATTCTGCGAAGTTCCACCAACCATGGAGAATCTCGGGAAAAGGTCTTATGGCAGCCATTAGAACGCCTAGAAAAGGCAGTATCCATATCAGTGCAACCGACCATGCTATTATGTGGACTATTATTGTTGATTTTCTAATTTTCATCTTCTCACCATGTACCTAATCATTCCGATGGTTACAAACAACGTCAAAAAAGTGAGAAAGGTCGCTACAGCCGCTGCATTGTTGAAATTAAGATCGCGAAAGGCATACAACCACATCTGATAAGCTAGGACAGTTGAAGCCCATCCGGGTCCACCACGCGTCGCGACGAAAACTATGTCGAAGATCTTAAGTTCCCATAGGATGGTCATCGTTACAACAGTTATGGTCATGGGCTTGAGCAAGGG
>JAOUJL010000256.1 GCA_029883255.1 Candidatus Bathyarchaeota archaeon
GCAAATGTTTCAATGGCTTTGAAGCCTCGTTTCTTCAGGTCTAAGATGATGCTTTCAAGTAGTTTCATGCCTATGCCTCTTCCACGTAAAGCCTTTTGGGTAATGTATAGGCAGGAAAGAAAAACGGTGCCATCTTCTAACCGTCCAACTAGCTTAGACCCATAGCCACTGATATTAGGAAGATGAGTGACGGGCCCGTATTGCGCGTAACCCACTACACTATTGTCATAATAGACAATTTTGCCGCAGTTTCCAAACTCTCTCAACGTTTGGAGAAACCACTCTTTCTTCTTTCTTACCAACTCTGACTTCAGGAGCTTCGCCTTTTCGGAATCCTCTGGAAACTCCCAATATACACAGCTTCTGCAAGGTTCTGGAACGTCATCTAAGTTTTCTCGCGTAATGCCCTTGACTACAGCCTTCATAACCACTCGCTCTCAAAGACTATTTTGTCAGCGGTTCTCAAAAGCTTTTCAGAGTTTCCGTTTAACGCTTCTCAAACTATGCCTAACAGTTGAAGTAGAAAAAGAGGGTGGTATGGTTTGATGAAGAAATAAGGATGGCTTATCCCTTGACAACCCCTAGTGGAACCAAGCGGGCCACACGAGTTGCGATTCCAACCTTGTCGCTCACTTTCGCCACTCTGTCCACATCTTTATATGCTGGGTCAGCTTCCTCGGCTAAAACAACAGAACTGGCAGCCCTAACCGTGATTCCACGTTGTCCCAAAGCCTTTTTCACGTCTCCACCCCAGAACCTTCTTTTCGCAGCGGTTCGACTCATCATACGGCCTGCTCCATGAGCTGTGGATCCAAACGAAACATCCATGGCTTTAGATGTGCCAACCATCAGCCATGAGCTGGTTCCCATGCTTCCGGGGATGAGTACAGGTTGTCCAACGTCTCGATAGTCTGCGGGAACTTCTACACGTCCGGGTCCAAACGACCTTGTTGCTCCTTTTCTGTGAATCCAAACTTTTCTCCGTTGTCCATCTACCTTGTGCTCCTCCACTTTTGCGATGTTGTGAGCTACGTCATAGACAAGATGTAAGTCAAATTCGTCTGCTGGTCTCTTGAACACCTGCTCGAAGCTCTGACGCACCCAGTGTGTAATCGCCTGTCGATTACTGAAAGCGTAGTTGACGGCACAAGCCATGGCTTGATGGTAGTCTTCAGCCTCATTACTGGTGCCTGGTGCACAGGCGAGTTCTCGATCTGGCAAAACGATGTTATATTTATGAACTGCACGTTCCATGACACGCAGATAGTCTGAGCATACTTGATGTCCGAATCCACGTGAACCACAGTGAATCATAACGGTCACTTGTCCCACATGAGTGACACCAAAAGTTTTGGCAACGCGAGGATCGTAAATTTTGTCGACTTTTTGAACCTCGAGGAAGTGGTTTCCTGATCCTAGAGTGCCAACTTGAGTCAGCCCTCTTCTTTTGGCGGTAGTTGAAACCTTGTCGGGGTTAGCGATTTCCATGCAACCGTTTTCCTCGCAATGTTTAGCATCTTCAGGCCAGCCCAGCCCTTGATCCACAACCCATGGCACACCCTCAGCCATCAGCCGATCAAGCTCATGCGGGGTCAAGCTAAAGTCTTTTCGGCGACTGCCAAGTCCGCATGGAACATTAGTGAACATAGCATCCGTAATTTCAGCGAGTTTGGGGCGAATGTCTTCTTCAGAGAGATTTGAGATTAGCATACGAACTCCGCAGTTGATGTCGTATCCAACACCGCCGGGACTGATCACACCTTCTTTGTAGTCTGTAGCTGCAACGCCGCCGATGGGAAAGCCATATCCTTCATGGCCGTCGGGTAAAGTGATGGCGTGTTTGTAGATGCCGGGTAGGTGGGCGACATTGGCGCACTGTTCAAGGGTTCGGTCCGTTTTTATCTTTTGAAGTAGGTCTTCGTCGGCGAAGACTATGCCGGGAACTCGCATGCCGGGTTTGTATTTTTGAGGTATCCGCCAGCTGTATTCGTCGATTTTTTCAAGTGGGACTTGTGAAGGAGGTCTGCGGAATCTTTTTCCCCTACTCATTGAATCACCTTTTATGAAGGAAGATTCTTGGTGGATATATAAACAATTTTGGTGTTTACACCAAAGATTTGAATCTGCACGATCGCTTGAGGATGCGACAAAAATAAACGCTTTGGAGAGTGAACAATTCTGAGTAAGAACTGCTAAGCCTAGAGAAGATAGGGGTATGCATGTTGAAGCATCAACTGAGATGTTATATAAGTGCCCCTTGGTTTTTGATAACTGAAATGTGGATTGTCCTCTAGGTACGCACAACAAATATATTCTGAGCTTAAAATACTATTGCCTTGAAAAATTTGGGTTGGTGAAAATTTATGGATTTTGAGTTAAGTGTTGAGCAAAAAATGATAGTTCAAGCAGCTTCTGAAATAGCTCAAGATTTCGATCCAGAATATTGGAGGGAAAAAGACAAGAAGCACACATTTCCTGAAGAGTTCTGGAAAGCCTTGGTTGAGGCTGGTTTTACAGGTATGATTATTCCCGAAGTATACGGGGGAGGCGAGATGAAAATGTTTGAGATGATTCTAGCCATGGAAACTTTGACCTCTGAAAGTTGCGGCTTGGCCGGAACATGGTTTCTATGTTTAACCTCTATTTTTGGAGGCTTGTCAATAGCAAAACATGGAAATGAGAATCAAAAAGAGAAATACTTGCCGAAAATCGTTAAAGGTATGGAGTTTTGTTTGGCTTTG
>JAOUJL010000035.1 GCA_029883255.1 Candidatus Bathyarchaeota archaeon
CCGGAGCGTTATTTCTCGTAAATACGAGGTCTGAAGAAGTGCGAAACCGAAATCTGCAAGATGATTTAACTGGATTCTAGCCAAGGAAATTGAGGTGTTGGCGGCGGTGAAAGTCTGACGCTTGATTTACTCCTTAGTTATTCACGGAGTTCATAACTAGACCTGAATCATCAATGAAAGAGAATATCCAAAGATCTTGAGCACTCGAATTAAAACCTTTTATGACAACCATCGAAACACTTTAATATACTATTGAAAGGTAAAGATAGTCTATGCGGAGGAATATTGTATGAACAAAACAGTTTTGTATGTAGCCGTTGCTGTCATCATTACCGCGCTAATATGTTCTGCAACCGTTTGGTACGTCATGAGGCCCGCACCCGCAGATGTGCTTGAAATCTACCATTGGTGGACATCGGGCGGAGAAAAAGACGCGATAGACGCCCTCGTCGATGTTTTCGCAGATGACTACCCCGACACAGGGGTGATACAGAGTCCAGTGGCCGGCGGAGCAGGATACGTGATGAAGGCAGTTATGAAGTCCCTAGTGCTCGCCGGAGAGGCCCCGGATGCTTTCCAGATGCACGCCGGATACGAGGGCCAACCCTATTTTGAAGGAAAGTACCTGGAACCGATAAGCGACCTCTGGCAGGAGGAGGGATGGAAACCAGTCATCCCAGACGTAGTCGAGGACATGGTGAAGTTCGACGGAGAATACTACGCCGTTCCGGTGAACATCCACAGGGTCAACGTGGTGTGGTACAACAAACACGTTCTGGATGACAACGGCGTAGATCCAGCTACCTTGACCACCTGGGACGCTTTCTTTGACGCATGCGATACGCTGGTGACCGCAGGAATAGCTCATCCAATAGCTCTAGGAGATATAGGCAAGTGGACGGACACACACGTTCTCGAGCAGATCATAGCGGGAGAAGGAATCGACTTCTACGAGGATTGGGTAAATGGACAAGTCACATCTGCAACAGACCCGAAGCTCGTGAGCGCATTGAATACGTTTGCAACATACCTAGGGTACGTCAACGTGGATCACGTCACCCTGACTTGGGATGAGGCGATAGCAAGGGTAATCACGGGAGACGCCGCGTTCAGCGTCATGGGAGACTGGGCCAACGGAGAGTTCTATAAAGCAGGAAAGGTATACGACACGGATTACGGAACGATCCCAACCCCGGGAACCGGAGTCATGTACGGCCTTTGCATAGATTGCTTCCAGCATCCAAAAGGCGTAAAACATCCCGAGAACTCCTTGAGGTGGTTAAAGGTTGTTGGTTCCAAAGAGGGACAAGACGCATTCAACCCGATAAAGGGCTCCATATCAGCGCGCACTGACTCAGATACAACTAAATACGGCCCATACCAAGCGGCGGCCATAGCGGACTTTACAGCAGCAACATACATGTACCCAAGCGTGGCTCACGGAAGCGGTGCGCCTGAGGCGTTCACCGCAGAGCTCGACGACATAATGTCCGCCTTCGTGACAGACAAGGACGTAAGCGCAGCAGCAAGTGCTCTGACTGCCGCAACAAATGCCGCAAGTGATGACTACATCAAAGTGTGGGACCTAGATTAAACGCAAAAACGCTAGTCAAGTGAAACGGGCAAAAAGAGAAGAATCCGCTCTCTTCCCTTTTTATCTTTATAGAACCAAGAAGAAAAGGGAATCGATCTCCACAAACAAGAAGCGCCTTGAACATCGTCTTACAGCCATGTCAAGATGCTCCAACGAAAGCGTTTTAACTCCTCGGGCTCTTTTATCTTGAATGGGGTCGTAGCTCGGTAGCAAGTGAAATGTTGAGGGGAATGTACTCTCCGACAGCCAGACACTAAAAATAATCTTAGGATGGTTGGAAAATGAGGTTTCCCTCTCGAAAAGTGTTCATGAAGGACTGGATGGTTACCTCACTCTTTCTATTGCTATCCCTGGTGCTTGTGGGCTACTTTGTCTATGTCTGCATCGGATGGAATGTGATTGTATCCCTTTCTGACTGGAAAGGCCTCACTCCAAGTTACAATATTGCGGGGTTCGACCAATACTTGAGTTTATTTCACGACCAGGTATTCTTAACCTCCCTAAAAAATAATCTGATCTTAATACTACTTTTTGTGCCCGGGAGCCTTTTTTTGGGTCTTTTTTTGGCCATACTGCTGGACTTGAAGGTGAGAGGTGAGGGAGCATTTAGGAGCATCTACCTACTGCCATTTGCTCTCTCGTTTGTGATCACCGCAACTTTGTGGGCGTGGATGTATAACCTTGACGTGGGGGTTATAAACACCTTGTTGGAGAAAATTGGGCTTGGATTCCTACGGCCAATGTGGGTTGCGGATCCTAACATAGCAATGTACTGCGTCGTCTTGGCTCTTATATGGCAGTTCTCGGGATATACGATGTTGATTTTTTTGGGCGGGATAAGGTCGATTCCTGAGTCTCAGATAAGGGCGGCGGAAGTGGATGGGGCGTCCGGTTTTGATCTCTATAGGTATGTTGTAATCCCGCAATTAAAAGCCCCGGCCCTGAGCGCATTTATTGTTCTCATGGTATTTGCCCTCAAAGCTTTCGATTTCATTTATATATTAACAGGCGGAGGGCCTGGATGGTCCACATACGTTCTGGCGTTAATGATGTTTAAGGAGACCTTTAGGAAGAACCAGTTCGCCTATGGGGGCGCCATCGCCACCATACTGTTCTTGCTCGCGCTGGTAATAGTCGTGCCGTATCTGTACCTGTCTTTTAGGAGGGAAAAGGAATGAGATTTCCCAAACTAGGACGAGTAACCCTTTACATTCTGCTCATTTTTTTCATATTCGCGTTTCTGCTTCCTCTGTGGACCTGCATCACGACTTCCTTTAAAACTCTTAAAGGTGTGATTGATACGACGCCCGTGGAACCGCCGCTGGGTCCCTTATTCAGATTGCCCTACCCGACTATGGAGCCATTGATAACGGCTTTTAACATCATGAAGAGATCCTTACTGAACAGTTTCACGTTCACGGTAGCTGCTATGATCCTATCTTGCCTTTTGGGTTCCATCAACGGCTACATATTAACCAAGATCACGTTCAAGGGGTCCAATACAGTGTTTCTGTTCTTTACCATCGGAATATTCATCCCCTACCAAGCGGTTCTTGTCCCCCTAGTTCTGACCATGTCCAAGTTAGGGCTGTACAACCACCTAGGAGGACTAATCCTAACACATACCGCATACGGTATCCCCATAACTACCCTCCTTTTCAGGAATTTCTACGGACTTATCCCCAACAGCCTCATAATGGCGGCTAAAACGGATGGGGCAGGGACATGGACGATATACCGACGCATAGTATTGCCACTTTCCCTACCTCCTTTCGTGGTCGCGGCAGTTTTCCAGTTCACCAGCATCTGGAATGATTTTCTCTTCGGTGTGGTATTGACCAGAGGGCAGAACCAGCCGGCTTCGGTGGTTCTGGCGAATTTGAAGGGAACTACCACAGTTATGTGGAATCTTCTAATGGGAGGAACTTTGTGGTACGCATTACCCGTGTTAGTTATTTATCTCGTACTGGGAAAATACCTCATGAGGGGATATATGGCCGGAGCTGTCAAGGGATGAAGTGATGTGCAATGGTAAGCGTGACCATAAAGAACTTGACGAAAAAATATGGAGAAACCGTAGCCGTTAAGGATTTGAACCTCGAGATAAAGGATCAGGAATTCTTCATCTTACTTGGTCCCTCAGGCTGCGGCAAGACTACGACTCTTCTATGCATCGCAGGATTGCTCAAACCAGACGAGGGAGAGGTGTGGCTGGGAAATGAATTAGTCTCCTCCTCAGGGCGCGACATGCACGTGACGCCGCAGAAGAGAGAGGTGGCGATGATGTTTCAAGATTATGCCATTTATCCACACATGACTGTGTTTAAGAACATCGCTTTCCCGCTTGAGGTTAGAGGAAAGGACAAGCGTGAGATTGTGGAGCGGGTTACGACGACAGCCAAGCTCCTGGGCATATCCCAACTTCTTGATAGGAAACCGAAACAGCTCAGTGGCGGTCAAAGGCAGAGAGTAGCATTGGGGAGGGCGATCGTTAGAAAGCCCAGGGTCTTCTTATTAGATGAACCCCTTGCAAATCTTGACGCCAAGCTGAGAGTTAAAACGAGGACAGAGTTGAAAGAATTGCAGCGGAAGCTAGGAGTGACTACCGTATATGTGACTCACGATCAAGTAGAAGCTATGACCATGGCAGACAGGATCATAGTTCAGAGAGATGGAGTGACCGAACAGATAGGCACTCCTGATGAACTGTACAACCGGCCTGCGAACCTTTTCGTTGCAGGTTTCATCGGATCACCAGAAATGAATTTCACAGACTGCACTCTAATTAAAGACGGAAAGAAACTGTGGTTAGATGCCAAGGAATTTAAGATACCCGTACCTGCTGAGATCGTCCCCAAACTGGAAAGCTACGTTGGCGAAGATGTCATAATGGGCATCAGGCCAGAAGACCTCTATGAAAGGGAATTCGTCAAAGAGGGTACGCAGAAAAACGCGTTTAGAATGACCGTAGACATCATCGAGCATGTGGGGCCTTATTTGCTTTTATACCTAAGGAAAGGGCGCCTTTCACTAGTGGCAAGAGTCAAACACACAAAAGCTGGAGTCGGCCAAGAAGCAAGCATTGAAATGGACCTCAGCAAAATACATCTGTTTGATAAGAAGACAACCAAAGCAATACTGTGAATTACTGTTTAAAGCTACCTGACGCAGAACACTTGTGCTCTTATGTCATACGGATGCGTTCCCATTTTTCAGATTTCATCGACCTATAGCAAGCGTCAATTATACAGTTAACGATGTACCCGTCTCTAAAGGTCTCTTTCGGCGTCTCACCCTCCAGAAGACACGTCACGAAGTGCTGGAGCTCAAACGAATATCCATAGACCTCATGCTCTCTCCACACGGGGTACAGCCAACCTCTTTTGACTTCCGCCTTCTCAACAACGTATCCCACCTTCTCCTCCGGGGCAATCGTGAAAACCTTGAGACCAGTCTCCCTGGTAGGATCTATGAAAATCGAGCCGTCAGACCCATATATCTCAAATCTCAGATCCAAGCCACCGTGAGCCGCCCAACTGTTTTCCGACTGACCGAGCTTGTCGCCTTCATACTTAACGAGAGCCAGACTGTTATCTTCGGCTTTTGTCTCGTGAACTATCGAAGCACCCCAAGCACAGGCTTGAACAGGCTTTCCGCCAAAGAGATATCTAGCTACCTCAATTGAGTGGCAACCCATGTCCATTAGGACGCCTCCACCAGCGAGCTCAGGATCCAAAAACCAAGCAGAGTGTGGTCCAGAATGGGCCTCTCTGCTTCTTATCCAGAAAGGATCGCCAACAACACCGTTCTCAATCGATTCCTTTGCCTTGACAACGTGAGGAATGAATACTTGATTTTCAGCGTAACAGTCGATCACCTTCGCCTTTTCAACAGCCTTGAGCATAGCCTTAGCCTCGCTTACGCTACGCGCTAACGGTTTCTCACATATCACGTGCTTTCCGTTCTCAGACGCCACTTTCGCCGCCTTTTCATGAAGAAAGTTAGGTAATCCTATATCAACTACCTCTACCCTAGAATCTGCACATAACTTTTCAATGAAGTCGTCCCCAGAGTATCTCTTTCTTATTCTCCATCTATCGGCAAATTCAACCAGAGCCTTTTTCCTTCGTCCCCCTACGGCCACCACGTTTGCCTGAGGAATCTCCTTGTAACAAGGCATGTGAAAAAATGACTGAACAAGACCGTAACCCAAGACGCCAACATTTATTCTTTTCACCACAATCCCTTCAGTAAATAAACGAGTTTCTCGGAGTCTTATTAAATTTAACCATAAATTAGAATGTTGATGAAAACAGCAAAGATAAACCCACCCAGAAATTCTCACCCTTGAAAGAGGCGAGAAAAACACTTTCGAGCAGTCAATTCGCAAGATATTCTGTTCGTTGCAAGTTGGTGGTCGGGCGGGCAGGACTTTCATGAAGTGAAACCTTCATTTTGAAATCGCCGAGCCGAGATCAGCCCTGCAGCTCTCCTGCGACACTCCGGTTTCTGTGCGCTTGGCAGGCTGGGTGACACCTACCGCGGGTGGATGTCTACAGCGTCTCCGCCAGCTAGCCCTGCTAGCAGGCTCGGAAGCTCTACCAAGCTGAGCTACCGCCCGACCAAAACTTCTAGATAAGATAATCGGATTTATGCGTTTCGTATCAGTTATCCACAGAAGCATGAAAGACAACATCAACTCAAAATCGTTATACATGTTTAAGTCAACAAAGCTGAGCGCTTAAACAACGCCAAAAACTTGGCTACCCTTATAGAAGATTCCTCCATAAATCATATGTAGGTGAAAGCCTCATGTCTTATTTTCGTGGGAGAATAGTAAGCGAGGAGAAAGGAGAAGTGGAAAATACCCTTCGTCTACTATTCCCGCCATTCATCCAAGATATTACTATTGAATTTTGAACTTAAAATCGTGTCGTTCACAAACCGTTGAGTTAACCTTTCAACCAATGCTGATGAGTGACTATCTCTAACACATTCAGGGTACTTTCTTATGCAAAAAATGTAGTCACAGTAAAGCTTTAAGCTAGAAGAATGTTATAGAACAAAACTCTATTTCCGCTTCTCTATTGCTAGATCAGCAGCTTTTCGAAAACTTCCTCTGTTTCTAACGGTACCGATTCAACCTTTTCTAAATCCGAAAATGTTTGGATACTCAATTGATCGATTTCGGTTCTGGTCCATGATCGATTTCTGCTGTTCCGTCTTTAACTACGGCCATAATAAGTCTCTTGTCTATCCCTTTTTCGTTTTCTTCTGAGTTTAGCTCTGAATTCTTCCAATCTCTTCTTGACTTTTCCAGGGTCTTTTTCGAGTTTAATCGAGTCCTTTTTCACCCTTAGAGCGATCTCCTCAAAAGCTGTTGCTTTTCGCATCTCCTGCATGTACCATCTTCTGTCATTCCAACAATTTAACCCCGCAGTTATCCCATAAACCATCAGCGTCAAACCAGTAACTGTCAAGGCTAACCCCAGAGCCGCTCCACCCAGCGGTTCCGTGTGGTATGGAATAAAAATGAACCATCTCGGATTCTCAGCCAACTTCAACGATCCCCATACACCACCCACAAAAAACATAACACCCGCCAGAAACATTATGTAACTATTAACCTCATCGCGCCTTGAATTCTCTGCACACTCGTGTAAATATTCTTTGAAAGACATAACTCTCGCTTATACCGAAATAGAAAGCACACACGTAAACCTTGTTATTTTCAAATCTTTATATGCAATGTATATTCTTAATGTATTCCCCTTCTTCTTATCCATGTAAAAAGGGAAGTCAGTTTTCACCATGAAAACCCAGCGCGCGCTATGGCAGCAGCTATATCCACTGCAATAGAAATCTACGGAAACAAAAGTCGATATTTAAAAGGCGCGCGCGCTAGGTTTCAGACAAACCCAAAAGCAGGGTTTCCAAAACCGAAATGATCTCCAGGAAAGGCATACTTTCAAAAACGACATATACCGACGTGAACAGCAAGCGTTTTATAAAATCAAATCCTTATACGGTTTTAGCCCAAGCGGGAAAGGAGAAGGCTCCCATCACCCTTGCTTTTGAAAACAAAACCTCAAACATTTTGATTTATAATCAAATCCTAATTTTTGGGGAGTTAGCGGGCCCGCCGGGAATTGAACCCAGGACCCCCGGGTTTCTATGCAATCTTAGGCTTGCTTAAAAGCCCGGTGCTCTATCCTTGCTGAGCTACGGGCCCTTGTTTTCTTTCGCTTTTAAGACTTGGGAAGGTACTTTTTAGTATTTCGATTTTAGCCCACGTGCTCCTTCCAATTTTCCACAGCCAACTATGATCGTCAACGCGGCCGCATTTATTCACGTTTCAATATTGTACGTAAGATATAAACATCTAAACTTTTTTCTAATTACAAATTAAAAGTTGAAACAGAATATGAGAAAATTGAACGTTTCCAACATAGGAAACGCACAGAGGACAATCTTAGCTTTAGTTTGAGTTAAGAAGGCTTTACATCGTAGAGCTCCCAACCCTTTCACTTTCTAAATAAATGTTGCAATTTTCAGTGCTATGGAAAGCTGATGGTACGTTCAGTTTTTAAAGCTTAATCTTTCATTTAAACGACGAAAAACGTTGTTCTAAACAGTTAGCGATATATCTGAATATTGATAAACGTTATTTCTTTCCTTAACGGCTAAAAAATGGATGGTGTTGAAATTGATTTGGTGGAAGCACTCTTTTGAGAGATTAAACGAAGAATATGAAATGGCGAAGAGAAAGAAGCAAGCTTTGGACAATTTGTTGAACACTGGCAGGATTTCGCAGTCCACATACGAATCGTTCAACAAAGAGATGGATGAGGCGGTTGCAGAAATTGAAAGACAGCATAGGGCTCTGCTGGAGAAAATGAACTCAAAAACGGAGGAACTCAAAAAACAGATTAAGACGTTGGAGATGCTTCTTGCAAACTTCGAAATTCAACATGTGACTGGCGAGATAGACGAAGAAGTTTACCAGCGTGAAATCGACGTTCTATCCACGGGACTTGAAGTTGCAAGACGGGAACTGGATGCAGTCACGGAAGCTGGAAATCAACTTTCAAGCAGCATACAGATTCTAACAACTGAGATAGCTGAACCGCAGGAGATAGAACCACAACCTACAGAAAGTGATGAAACTCCTTCGCAAGTTGAAATCGAAGTCGCGGAAGAAACCGTTCCGGCGGTTGAGTCCGAGGAAACTGCTGAAGAAACTGTGGAGCATAATCTACCGGAACCGCCAGTTGAATCCGTAGAGGTTAGCGAAACAGACTCCCTTCAGAGCCAGCAAGAAACACAGGAAACTTGGCAATCACAAGACACGGAAGAGACGCAAGAAACACAGGAAACTTGGCAAGAAACATCACAAATCACGGAAGAGACGGAAGAAACGTCGCAAGACACGGAAGAAACACAACCGATGGAGACGGCAGCTGAAGGAGAAGAAAACCAAGAGTAATCATCTCCTCTCCCTTTTTCTATGATAAAATTCAATTTGCGTGATGCAGAGTTTTATATTCACCGTTTTCTTATCTTGGTTTGAGAGAACCATAATTGCCTGAAAAGATTGTCATGACCTTTCATGAAACGTTTAAGCAGTATGATCTAGGTGAGGAACATCCCTTTAGGGGAGACAGGTTTGTAAATGTCATGAAATTCTTTGAAAACCAAGGCTTGCTCGGTCTCTCTGAAGTGGTTCTCGTCGAACCTCAGCCAGCCTCAAGAGAGGACTTGTTGATGGTTCATGAAGAAGATTATGTTGATCTGATCTTTAGCTTAGCTGAAGAGAATAAGCCCTATGACATTGAAACGCCTGTCTCTCGGGAAATTCTTGAGGCTGCGCTGCTTATTGTTGGCGGTGCAACCAAGTGTGGTGAATCGGTTTATGAAGGGATGGCGAAACGCGCGATCTCTCTAGGGGGTGGTTATCATCATGCTGGAAGAAGTTACGGTGGCGGATTCTGCTTGTTCAACGATGTGGCAGTTTTGGTTGAGTATTTAAGGGCTAAGTACGATGTGAAACGTCTTTTGATACTGGATTATGATGTTCACTTTGGAAACGGCACAAGCGACATCTACTACAAAGACCCTGCTGTGCTTTACATTTCTCTGCATCAAGATCCCCACACGATTTATCCAGGGACGGGCTTTACCTGGCAGATTGGAGAGGGCAAAGGAGAAGGCTACAATGTTAACGTGCCTCTCCCTCCCGGAACAAGCGACAGCACGTATCTTTATGCTGTAAACGAAGTTTTTGTCCCTTTGGCTAAGGAGTTTAAGCCTGAAATCATTATCGCAAACGGTGGAAGCGATCCACATTTTGCGGACATGCTTGGAAATCTGAGGCTGACCGTTAAGGGCTTTTTTGACCTATCCCGTTTAATCAGGAAAACTACAGACGAGGTTTGCGATGGAAAACTTGTCTTGATGCCCGGAAGCGGATATAACCCAACGGTTTTGCCGCTCTGTTGGTACGCGCTTGCCGCTGGTGTAGTTGGTCTAGAGGAAATCCGCGTTAAAGACCCTTATGCTCCGCCAATTGAGCCGCCTTACTGCCGCAAAAAAGTTGAAAATACAATTAGTGAGTTGAAAAGGCCGCTGAAGAAAAACTGGGCGTGCTTTCGGTAGGGGGTCTTGTTTTATGTTAAAGCAAATTACAAGTCGTGTTTTACGTGGTGGAAAATGGGGCTTGACCCTTTAAGGGTCTATTTAGAAAGTATAAGAAAGCATTGGTCATAAGCTTCGGAAAACAGAAAAAAAAAGGGGTTTTGAAGGTTTTTTCTTCTTATTTGACGTACCAGTTGTTTCCTTCGATCTGGAACATGAAATCAGTGACTTCAAGGCTGGGTGAGAGCGCGGCAAACTTCAGGTCTATGCTCTGGCTCGTTCCGTCGTTATGGTCCGCGCCCAGCGTGTCTGTCTTCCACTCGTCGCTGTGAAGCAGCATCGGCAGCACGTTGTCGTCTTCCGAGTGCCAGGCCCAGATCAACGGAAGCTCCTTCAGGGTTCCGTCCTCAAGCATCGCGTAAAGCTTGACCTGGTCTATGTAGCTGTGGGTCTTGGGATGCTCGGTCAGCCTTAGCAGATAGGTGCCGTCCACGCGCTGAGGCGTCGCAGCTAGGGTGTGCTCGTAAACCACGTCTACGCCTTCGGGGTTGTGTATGTCGAGCAGGCCCTCCTCAACGTAGTCGGTTCCGTCGTAAACCGTTAGTATTGGACAGCCACCGCCGCCGCCACTGGGTTCCCAAAGTAACGTGTCCTTTATGATGG
>JAOUJL010000257.1 GCA_029883255.1 Candidatus Bathyarchaeota archaeon
GATATTACCAAAATCGAGTAAACACTAACAGTAAGAGGGGCCAGAAATGCACAAGAACTTACCCCTCATATTAACTAATGCTAATACTCCGAGGGGTAAAAAATACACAAAAAGTTACCCTTCGCAACGCGCGCGCATTTAACTCCCAAACCCAAACGAAATGCACGCGCGCAAGTTTATAAGCAACTCTAACGTAAGCATTCCAGAATTAGTGTTCTGACGAAACTAGTTCTTTCAGCGAATCGGAGGTGCAATCTAGATGTCGTATGGAGGAAGAGAACCAAGAGAAATGCATAAGGCAGTTTGTGCTGAGTGTGGCCAGGAATGTGAAGTTCCGTTCAAACCTGATGGAAGCAGACCCGTATACTGCCGAGAATGCTATGCAAAGAGAAGACCCCCAAGAAGAAGTGGATATTAAACTCACAAGATAACTTCCTATTCTTCGTTCACAATCCTTTTTCTTTTTTATCTTTTCTTCTTTTGCGCGCACGGTCAAACGTCACTTTCGCGCGCGCTCTCCATTTTCCATGCATATGAACAACTATTCCACACTATTCCCTAGTTCGAGCATTTTCTCTTCTAGTTTTCTGGTCTTGAGGTATTCTTTGAGTTTCTCTGAAGGCTTATCCCTTGGATGCAGTTCTTTGATGAAATCGCCTAGTTCGTCAAGCATACTTGAGAGCTTGAACAAAACGTAGAAGTTTCTCTTCCATTCTGCAATCAGAGGAAGAATTCTCTCCTTGATGTATTGCAGGATTCGGGGGTTGTCAAGAAGTCTAGTCAGATCCTTTCTCTTCTCCGACGTTTCATCAACTTTCATCTTTTGTGGAGGGATATCTTTCATTCCTTGAACAAGCCACATCCAAAGCTCCTCTTCCTCGACATTCTCGAGATTTGTCAGGTTATGAAGGCTTTTTCAAAAACATTGGTGAAGTCAACAATTTCTTGGAGACACTACCGAAAAAGTAGCTAATTCGGTCTTATACCCGCTAGGCTCAGTTTTTGGTGAATGCGCGCACGCATTTCGGCAACTCTCTTTGCTTGTCCCGCCGTAAGCAACAAAAACTTGAAAAGTCAAACTTTCCCCTCTGCATGCATGCAAAAACCATGCAAAAAGAATGGAAGGTATAGAAATCCATTCGTTAATCTTTTAAGGGAGAACCGTTACGGTGGATGAGATGCCCATGTATAATAGAACCTTCCGGATAACTGAACAGAAACTAACCTGTGAGGGTGCAAAAATTGAGTCAAAAAGAGGACAAGCCACGTTTCGGCTTCATGACCCGCAATTACTTAGTGCTAACCCTCACATCAACTCTATGGGGAATCCCCACAAGCATCTGTAACACCTACTTCTCCCTATACATCTTCGGACTAGGCGGAACAGAAATAACCATAGGCATAATCACCGCCCTAGGAAGCACCGCTTTCGTCATATCCGCAATCATAGGTGGCCACATAGCCGACCAGTACGGCAGAAAGAAACTAATCAGCATAATGACCATAGTCCTCGGGCTAAGTCAATTCCTAGTAGCATTCGCACCCAACTGGCAATTTCTAACTCTAGCAATGATCATAACAAATATATGCTGGGTATTTGAGCCTGCATTCTGGGCGATACTAGCAGACTCCATAAACGAACAGAAAAGAGGAACAGCCTTCGCACTCTACAGTTGCCTAAGCTTCCTTCCGTGGGCCATAATGCCTTCCATCGGCGGCTACTTAATCGATGTTCACGGCATTCTAGTTCCAATGCAATGGACTTACGTTTGCTTAGCTATAGTCGGCGTAACTGCTGGAATAATACGATTGTCTATGCTTACAGAAACCATTTCTCCTCAAAACAGACAAGCTGGTCAACAATACAGTCTCAAAGAATTAGGCAAACTCGTAAAAGACGCCTTTAAAGGACACCTACAAACATGGTCGTGGATGCCACACTCAGCCCTCGCCCTCACAGCGATCTATATTTTATGGGCATTCGAATACGGCTTAGTCGAACCCTACTGGATAGTCTACGCGGAAAAAGTAATAGGCGTCACATCGACGCAATGGGGCATCATCACAGGCCTAGGCAGCGCCATCAGCATAGTATCAAAGATACTCATAGTCGGCAAGCTACTAGACAAATTCAGCCGAAGAAAAATCTTGTTAGCAACAACAGCCTTGGACGTATTCACTTACATTCTCTTCATTCGCTGCGGCATGTTCATACAAGTCTTGGCCCTCTGGATCGCAGGCTCTTTCATATGGTCCTTCTATGAACCCACATACTCATCTTTAGAAGCAGACATAATCCCAGAGGAAAGAAGAGGAAGAGTATTCGCTGCTTTCGGCGTTGCCTGGTCGGCCTTCAGCGTTCCAGCAAGTCTCATAGGGGGATTCGTTTATGAGCAAGTCAACCCTGAATTATCGTTCATCATGGCATCAATTGGCATTACGCTATGTTTCATTCTGACCGCACTTTTCATTGAACAACCAAAATGCAATAAGAAGAAACGAAGACGTAAGCACAATTAACGCGCGTGGTTATCAGTCCTAATGTGATTTCTGTGCATGTATGCAACCAAAATGGCTAATTGCTAGATAGAACGATGACAATGGACTTTGGATTCTACTTGCATCTAAAGGCTTCTTCTTGTTTAGTGTGCGCAAAGTTTTCATCCAACGATCTTGACATCTTCGATCATTAAGTGGGGACCAGAAACCTGTTCATT
>JAOUJL010000258.1 GCA_029883255.1 Candidatus Bathyarchaeota archaeon
TGCCGCCGGTAAGCCTCCAGTTTCTCCTTCATCGTCTTCAGTCTTTCCTCTTGCTTTTTCAGTCTCTCACTGTATTTCTTTTCCCGCTCCTCAGATTTTTGCGTCAGTTTATCTTGGGCCTCCTTCCCCCGGTCCTTTAAAGCCTTGAGGTTGGTCTTTTTCTTTTCTAGAGATGCTTTCCACGTCTTTGGGATGGTGCGGCGGTGGTTGCAGACTTTGGCTGCCTCTAGGTTCGCCATCGTGGCGATGTATTTCTTGGCATGTTCAGAGTCTTCGAGTTTGACAGGAGTTTTTTCTAGCTTCGTTTCGACGGCTTCAGACGCATAGCAGGTGCGGAAGACCTTTGCTGAGAGCCCGATAATCACCTCATCGAGGAATTCGCTTACATGTTTTGAGCCGACGCCACCAAAAAGAGTGGATCTTGCGTTCGCTGCGAATTCGTTGAGGTTTTTTACTACGTTTTCTGGGAGTTTGACCCTGAAAACATGAGGTACGGAGTCCTTTCCGAGGAATTTGAAGGTCACAGTGCCATCGCTGTTGTAGCGGATATGCTCTGGTCGAAGGGTTGAGGCGCCGACTGTGTCCGCCTCGTCAGGGTCCTTCTCGTCGCCGACTCTGATCTTCAGCTTATCGATAAGAAAACAGACGGTCGCCGTCTTCCTCCGTCTCGGGTCATCGGCGTCGAGGTTCTCCAAGACGTGTCTTTTAATCCGTGCAAGGTTCAGACGGAGTTCCTTCGCCTTGTCAAACTTCTCGATGTCCTTCCGCTGTTTCAGGATGCTGGAGTCGGAAAACCCGACGTATTTTGTCTTGCCTGTGAGTTTGTCCCGCCATCGTGCGGCCCACATAGCTTCGGGCTGCCAGATGATGGCCTTCCAGTTGCCCGGCGGTCTATGAGCATCCGGTGAGATGTTGAGCTCGACATCCTCCTCGCGAGGTCCCTCCTTCCAGCGACCCCTTATGGGGTGTTTTCCTCGGCCCATAAAGATGCAGTTGGGTTCTACGGCATAGTTGGCTACCTCCATCTGATTTCCGTCAACCCAGGCATATCCGTAGCGTTCCTTGTTCGCCTCTCTCTGGGCTTTCCTCTGAGCCGCCAGCTGTTTCTTCTCCTCTCTAGAGAGGTTTGCCTTCCAGCTTCGCTCCTTTTCGACAAAAGAGAGAATCTCGGAGTAATCAACTTCGCTTGGTTTTACACTGATGCCTAGCTTCTTTGAGAAGGCGCGGTGAAAGTTCTTGGCGAAGACAGGGTCTTCGACATAGGGAGTTCCCATTTTCCTAGCCCAGGCGAGAGCCATTTCCTCCTGCTCAGGCGTCAGCTTGATCTTCTTGTGCTTCACCTTGATGTTGAGACCTTTTCCTTCGTAACGGGGTGGAACTAGAACGCCGTTGTGATGTAGTTGTTTCATTCGGGTTCTCCTTGACTTGAATCTTATACGGGGAGGAGATAAGACTTAAACCTTGCTTTCTCAGCCACTAGGGCACGATGCTATTTCACCTTCTCGAAATGTATCACGTAAAAAAGCTGGTTCTCGTCCCATTCTCCATGCGTCTCCTCCCATTTTTTCTTGAATTCTTCTAGGGTGTAGCCGCCTTCTCTTTTTGCATCCTCTTCGTCAAAGTACCTCGCTTTTTTCCTTTCGATAGATGTAATGCGCAAGTCTGCAATGTGCGGTTCCCAAATGGCTGCATGAACTATCGCTCCCACTTTTACTTTGGGGTCTGGCACATTGATTCTGGAAGTTTGGGTCTTGGTGCCGTCAAGCAAAGGTTCCTTATCGTCAGCTGTGAATCGGAGTTCGCATGGAGCTTCTGTTACTTCATCAATAACTTCTTCAATTGGTTTTTCTGGTTCACGAGCTATCTTCTTGATTATTTGGCTTCTTTCTTTAACGGGAAGTCGTTTTTCCGCCAGCTTTTTAATCACTTCTACTCTTTTCTCTGGCTTCTCAACCGAGCGCCCCACTTTAACAGCTGTGAGGTAATCGATTTTGCCTTCTGGTACTTGCCCTGAAATGGTTGAGGGTGCAACATATTTTTGTGCCTCTTGAGGAACAACCTCAACTGCTCGTAGCCAAAGAGATACAACATTGTTGCTGACGCCAATCTTCTCAGCTACTGCGGATCGGGAAGGATACTTTTCCGGACAATTCTCCAGCAAATACTTGCAAACTTTTCCTTTTTCAATCGCGTTAAGTTCTTCTCTTTGGATGTTTTCGATGAGGTTCAGTTGGGCTACTTCATCATCACTGTATTCCCTCACGATGACAAGCACCTTTTCAAGTCCAGCTTGCTGCGAAGCCCTATATCGTCTCTCGCCGACAACAACCTCGTACTCATCGTTCACCGGTCTAACGATTATCGGCTCGAGCAACCCAACCTCTAGAATGCTAGCAGCAAGCTCATTGAGACGCCCCACATTGATCTCTAACCTCGGGTTAAGTTTGCTTGGATGAATCTTTTTGAGTTCAATCTTCTTGACGATTTCCGACATAAGTCATGACACCAAACTTTCTTCTAGTTACTCCAACATGTTTCGATATTTAAGAATTGCAAATGTTTTCTCATATAGAATCGAAAGATATACCAAAATAAGATCTTGTTATTTTAACGCGCACTAAATTTGATAATGGAATGAACCCGCTCGTTATTGTTGGCGGGCCCGAGGGGATTTGAACCCCTGTTCTCCGGCTTTCTTCCATCGAGT